>NZ_MWOM01000082.1:0-15488 GCF_012931925.1 Acidovorax sp. SRB_24 | reverse complement strand
CCCCCCGAAAAAGCGAAAGATCTCCCCATGGCCATCCAGTGGTTTCCCGGTCACATGCACCTGACGCGCAAGGCCATTGCCGAGCGCGTGAAAGACATCGACGTGGTGATCGAAGTGCTGGACGCGCGCCTGCCCGGCTCGAGCGCCAACCCGCTGCTGTCCGAGCTCACGGGCCACAAACCCACGCTCAAGGTGCTCAACAAGCAGGACGTGGCCGACCCCGAGCGCACCACGCTGTGGCTCGACTGGTACAACGCCCGGCCGGACACGCGCGCCGTGGCGCTCGACGCGCAGGATGCCGCGCCCGCGCGCAAGCTCATCGACGGCTGCCACCAGCTCGCGCCGAACCGCGGCGGCATGGCCAAGCCGATGCGCGTGCTGATCTGCGGCGTGCCCAACGTCGGCAAGTCGACGCTGATCAACACGCTCAGCGACAAGCGCCAGGCCAAGACCGGCGACGAGGCCGGCATCACCAAGCTCGAGCAGCGCATCGTGCTGGCCGACGACTTCTACCTGTGGGATACGCCCGGCATGCTCTGGCCGCGCATCACCGTCGAGCAAAGCGGCTACCACCTGGCCGCCAGCGGCGCCGTCGGCCGCAATGCCTACGACGAGGAACTGGTGGCGCTGGAGCTGCTGCGCCGCCTGCAGCAGCACTACGCGCCGCTCCTGGAGGCGCGCTACAGGCTCGGCCTGGCCAGCGACGCGGTGGCGCAGATGCACGACGAAGAGCTGCTCGAAGCCATCGGCAAGAAGCGCGGCGCCATGCAGGGCGGCGGGCGCGTCAACCTGCAGAAGACGGCCGAGATCGTTCTGACCGACTTCCGCAGCGCGATCCTGGGCCGCATCACGCTGGAGGTGCCGGCCGAGTTCGAGGCCTGGAGCGCGGTCGCCGCGGTGCAGGAGGCCGAGCGCGCGGCGCGCAAGGAAGCGCGCAAGGCCAAGCCCCAGCGCAGCCAGCGCTGAACCGCCACCGCGTTGTGGCGAACGCCCACGAAAAAGCACCCGGTGCCGCCGCATAGCAGCACCGGGTGCTTTGTTTCAGGCCGGCGCAGGGCCTTACTTGTTCTTCAGCTTGCCGCGCGGCGCCACGGCGGTGACGGGCGGCGTGGGCCGGTCGGACACCGAGCCGCCTTCCTTGGGCGGCGAGGTGTCTTTCTTGGGCTTTTTCGCCATCTTGTTGTTGTGCATCTGTCCTTTGGCCATACGTCCTCCGTGTCGGTCTCGGGATGGGACCTCATGTGCCAATGGTACGGCACAAGCACCCTCCGCCTGGGCTGGCGGGGGCTCTCAGGCGGCCTGTGCGGACAGGCGGATGCTGCCCTCGCGCACGAAGCGGTCGAACTCGTCGCGCGGGATCGCCGTCAGGCCCGCGGCCTGGTTGTCTGCGGTCCAGCTCAGCGTGACGCTGTCGGGGGCGAAATCGAGGTCCACCGGCCCGAGCGGGATCGTCAGCGGCGCGCCGTCGCCGGGGGTGTAGGTCACGGGGCCGGTGATGGTGGCTCGTTGGCTCATGTCTGCTCCTTCAAAACAAATGGGCGATCGCATGCGCACGCCGTGGCGCGGCAAAGTCCCATTGGGCGCGCGTGGCGCGACCCTGTCTGTCAGACCACATCCCCTATGCGCGGTGTGCGTTGCCGCCGCGGTGACAATTGGGTCCATGAAACCTCTTTTTTCTCTGCGACTGCCGGTCGGCCCCAGCCAAAACGATCCCCAGCCGCTGGTCATCTACCACGGCCGCCGCTGCCCCGATGGGTTTGGCGCGGCGCTCGCCGCCTGGCTCTATTACGGCGACAGCGCCCAGTACCTGGCGCTGGACCACGGTGAAATCCAGGCGCTGGCCGACCTGCCGGCGCTTGAGGGCCGCGCGGTCTACATCCTCGACTTCTCGTTCCCGGCCGACCTCCTGCGCGGCATCGAAGAGCGCGCCGCCAAGCTCGTCATGCTCGACCACCACAAGAGCGCGGCCGAAAAGCTCACGGGCTTTGCCTGCCGTTGCGGCGTGGTGCACTTCGACATGACCAAGTCGGGCGCGCGCCTGGCGTGGGAATTCTTCCACCCCGAGCAGCCGATGCCGGCCCTGCTCAAGTACATCGAAGACCGCGACATCTGGAAGTGGGAGTTCGCCGAAAGCGCGGGCTTCCTGTCGGCGCTCGACATGGAGCCGCAAGAGTTCGCGCGCTGGCAGGAGATCGCCGCCTACAGCCCGGCGCAGCTCGACGCCTTCATGGCGCGCGGCGCCGCCATGGACGAGAAATACCGCAAGCTCGCGGCCGACATCGCCGAGGGCGCGCAGCCGCTGGTGTTCAACGGCGTCGCGGGCCTGATGGTCAATGCCCCCGGCATGTTCCACAGCCTCGTGGGCGACCTGCTGTCGGCCCAGACCGGCACGTTTGCGCTGATGTGGAGCGCCGGCAGCGGCGGAGTGAAGGCCGGCCTGCGCTCGCAGCGCAACTTCGACTGCATCGCCCTGGCCGAGAGCATGGGCGGCGGCGGTCACGCCCAGGCCTGCGGCTTCAAGATGGGCACAGCGCGCCTGCCAGAGCTGCTCAGCGGCACGTTCAACGCCGTGCCCGCGCGCGCCGCCTGAGCCTAGGCGCCGGGCAGGGCGGCGGGCGCCGGTTCCGCGTCCACGCGGCGCCACGCAAACCGCTGCTGCAGGCGCAGCCAGTCGGCCGCATCGGGCACGCTCGCCTGCAGCGCGGCCCAGTCGCACACCAGCTCCAGGTCACGCCCCGTCATGGGGTGCGGCACCGTGATCGCCTGGGCGTGCAGCCACAGCCGCGTCCGGCCCAGACGCTCGGCCCACCAGCGGTTGAGCGGGCCCTTGCCGTGTGTGGCGTCGCCCAGGATCGGATGCGCCAGGTGCTTGAGGTGGCGGCGGATCTGATGGCGCCGGCCGGTGCTCGGCACGGCTTCGACCAGCGAGGCGCGCGTGCTGGCGTGGCGTGCGTCGAACGCCTCGGCCAGCTCCAGCCGCGCCAGGCAGCGAAAGCGCGTGTGCGCGTCCTGCGCCGGCGCGCCCTGCGGGGCGTCGTCGGGCTGCAGCGCGTGGTCGACCTCGGCGGCATCGGGCAGCCAGCCGCGCACCAGCGCCACATAGCGCTTGTGCGTGCGCTGCTGCTCGAACGCCTGCGCCAGCGCGCGCGCAGCCTCGCTGTGCAGCGCCATCACCAGCACGCCGCAGGTGCCCTTGTCGAGCCGGTGCACCGGGTACACGCGCTGGCCCAGCTGGTCGCGCAGGGTCTGCACGACAAAGCGCGTCTCGCCCGCGTCGAGCCCGGTGCGGTGCACCAGCCAGCCGGCGGGTTTGTAGAGCGCGACGAGGTGCTCGTCGCGCCAGAGAATGTGCAGCGGCGGGGCCATCAGCTGCGCGCGGGCGCGTCGGCCGCCTGCTCGAATTGGTCCACGGTGCACAGCGACTTGAACAGCAGCGCCCAGCCGCCGACCACGGCGAGCGTGCACAGCCCGCCGACCACGGCCGCGGGCACGGCGCCGAGCCAGGCGGCGCTGGTGCCGGCGCGGAACTCGCCGAGCTCGTTGGACGAGCCGATGAACAACATGTTGACCGCGTTGACGCGCCCGCGCATCGCGTCGGGCGTGGAGAACTGCACCAGCGCGCCGCGGATGTAGACGCTCACCATGTCGGCCGCGCCGGCCACCAGCAGCGCCGCAAACGACAGCCAGAACAGCGTCGACAGCGCGAACACCAGGTTGGCCGCGCCAAAAATGGCCACTGCGATGAACATGGTGCGGCCGACATGGCGGTTGAACGGGCGCAGGCTCAGGTACAGGCCCGCGCCCACTTCGCCCACCGCGATGGCGCTGCGCAGCGCGCCCAGGCCCGCCGGGCCGACGTGCAGCACCTCGCTCGCGTAGATCGGCAGCAGCGCGACCACGCCGCCCAGCAGCACGGCGAACAGGTCGAGCGAGATGGTGCCCAGAATGATCGGCCGCGAGCGCATGAACACCAGGCCCGCGCCAAAGCGCTGCCACATGCTGCCCTGCGTGGGCGCGAGCGGCCCGGCGTGCGCCACCGCCACGCGCGCCAGCAGCAGCGCGCCCAGCGCAAAGCAGACCAGGCACAGCGCATAGGTGAGCCGGCCGCCGCCCAGCGCATACAGCACGCCGCCCAGGAACGGCCCGCCAATGCTGGCCGCGCGCATCAGCATGCTGTTGGCGGCAATCGCCGGCGCCAGCTGCGCGCGCGGCACGATCTGCGGCAGCAGGCTTTGCAGCGCCGGCCCCGAGAACGCGCGCGTGCAGCCATACAGCACCAGCACCGCATAGATGCCGGTCACGCCGGCGGTGGCCTCGGCCGACAGCCACCACAGCAGGCCGCTGCACAGCGCGCCCACGCTCCAGCTGGCGGCCAGGATGCGCTTGCGGTCGAAGCGGTCGATCAGGTCGCCGGCCGGCAGCAGCAGGCACAGCATCGGAATGAACTGCGCCAGCCCCACATAGGCCAGCGCGAGCGGATCGTGCGTGGTGTCGTAGACCTGCCAGGCCACGACCACGGCCTGCACCTGCGTGGCGAACACGGCCACCAGGCGGGCGATCAAAAAGGCGACGAAGCCGGCGTGGCGGTAGACGCTGGCGGGGGCGGCGGCGAGAGAGGTCACAACAGGGAGGGGTCCGGCGCCCGGAGGCGGGCCGTGGACTATACCTGCAGCCATGCCAAAAAATTGGGCACCGCGTTGCAGCCCAATGCCGGCGCGGGTTTGGCGGGTTGTACCGAAGGTTTTCCACAGAACAGCCCACAGCGGCTGGGTATAAGTACAAACCCTAGGTTGTTGGCGCTGTCACCGTGCTGCCACAAAGCGCCGCAGCCTGCCGGCGCGGGGGTTTCAGGTTATTTCAATGAAATAGCGCTCCAGCCCTTGCACAGTCAGCGCTGTATGCTATTTAATTAATAGCATTCTTGCGCTGCGCAATTTTTCTCGATCACCGCGCTGCCGCGCAGGGATGGGTGGTTGCCTCCTTTTAAGGCAGGCCGCGCAAACCCAGTGCCGGCGCGGTGTGCGGGGCTTGTGCACGCGCTTATCCACACGGTGCTGCACATTCGGCGGGCATAACCGCAGAGCGGCGGAAAAGCCACGCGCCAGCGCGGCGGGCGCGCGCGCATCACCGACAATGGCGGGTTGCCGCCGGGGCCCGCCGCGCCCTTTCTTTTCCACCGCTTTGCTGAAAGCCAGTTCTCTGTGATCAAGGGCATCGTTGCGTCCGTGCTGGCTTCGGTCCTGTTTGGCGCCATCTACTACCTCTCGCCGCTGCTGGCGCCGCTCGATGGCGAGCAGATCTTTGGCTGGCGCGTGCTGCTCACGCTGCCCTTCACCACCGCCTTCCTGCTCTGGCGCGGCGACGGCAGGCACGTCTGGGCGCTGTGGCTGCGCGCGCGCCAGGCGCCGCGCACGGCGCTGCTGCTCCTGGCCAGCTCCGCCATGCTGGGCGTGCAGCTGTGGCTGTTCATGTGGGCGCCGCTGCACGGGCGCGCGCTGCCGGTGTCGCTGGGCTACTTCCTGCTGCCGCTGGTGATGGTGCTGACCGGGCGCGTGTGCTTTGGCGAGCGCCTGTCGGCCGCGCACAAGCTGGCCACGGCGCTGGCCGCCGCGGGCGTGGCGCACGAGCTGGTGCGCGCCGGCGGCATGTCGTGGGAGACCTGGGTCGTCGCGCTCGGCTACCCCGTCTATTTCGTGCTGCGCCGGCGCCTGGGCTCGGACCACCTGGGCGGCCACTGGCTCGACATGGCACTGCTGGTGCCCGCGGCGCTGTGGTTCATGCTGCGCGCGCCGTCGAGCCTGCCGCTGGTGCCCGCGCACCCGGTGCTTTTCGCGCTGCTGCCGCTGCTCGGCGCCGTGAGCGCCGTGGCGCTCGCGCTGTACATGGCCGCGAGCCGCTGGCTGCCGATGGGGCTGTTCGGCCTGCTCTCCTACGTCGAGCCCGTGCTGCTGGTGCTGGTCGCACTGCTGCTGGGCGAGAGCCTGGCACCGGGCCAGTGGCCCACCTATGGCCTGGTGTTTGCCGCCGTCGGCGTGCTCGTGCTCGACGGCGCGCGCCAGCTGGCGCCCGAGCGCCGCGCCCGTTCCCCCGCCTGAATCGGGCACATTTCTTGTTTTTTCTTTCAGCACCACAGGACGACACTATGAGCGACACCATCCGCATCGGCATCGCCGGCTATGGCAACCTGGGCCGCGGCGTTGAAGCCAGCATTGCCCGCAACCCCGACATGGCCCTCGCGGGCATCTTCACGCGCCGCGCGCCCGCGCAGCTCACGCCGCTGCACGCGGGCGCGCCGGTGTTCCCGATGGACGCGCTGGCGCAGCACCAGGACGCCATCGACGTACTGATCCTGTGCGGCGGCTCCAAGGAAGACCTGCCGCGCCAGGGCCCCGAGTTGGCCGCGCTGTTCCACACCGTGGACAGTTTCGACACCCATGCGCGCATTCCCGAGCACTTCGCTGCCGTCAACGCGCCGGCGCTGGCCAACCGCAAGACTGCGCTGATCTCGGCCGGCTGGGACCCGGGCATGTTCTCGATCAACCGCGTGATGGGCGAGGCCCTGCTGCCCGACGGCGCCACCTACACCTTCTGGGGCAAGGGCCTGAGCCAGGGCCACTCCGACGCCATCCGCCGCGTGCCCGGCGTGGCCGGCGGCGTGCAGTACACGCTGCCCGTGCCCGCGGCCGTCGAGCAGGTGCGCAGCGGCACGCGCCCCCAGCTGTCCACGCGCCAGAAGCACACGCGCGAATGCTTCGTCGTGCTGCAGGACGGCGCCGACGCGGCCGCCGTGCGCGAGGCCATCGTCACCATGCCGCACTACTTCGACGAGTACGACACCAGCGTGCACTTCATCAGCGCCGAGGTCCTGCAGCGCGACCACGGCGCGATGCCCCATGGCGGCTTCGTCATCCGCAGCGGCAACACCACGGCCGAGGCCACGCAGGTGATCGAGTACGGCCTCACGCTGGGCAGCAACCCCGAGTTCACGGCCAGCGTGCTCGTGGCCTATGCGCGCGCCGTGCACCGCATGGCGCAGATGGGCCAGCACGGCGCCAAGACCGTGTTCGACGTGCCGCCCGGCCTGCTCTCGCCCAAGAGCGCCGAGCAGCTGCGCGCAGAGCTGCTGTAGAAGGCCCATGGACGTCCTGATCCTGGCGGCGCTGATCGCCTTCAGCGCCCACCTGCTCAAGTCGCGCTACCAGGCGCGGCGCATTGCGCTGCTGGGCAGCCACCTGGCGCAGTTCCAGATCGAGAAGCTCATGGAGAACCTGACCCAGGGCTACCTGCGCGCGCTGGGCGAGAGCGATGCCGGGCGCCGCGAGCAGGTCTGGAACCTGCTGGCCGGCACCGAGGTGGCGCTGTGCGAGCAGTTCAAGCGTTTCGCCGCGGACTTCGCCCGCGTCGATGCAGAGGAGACGCGCGTGAGCAAGCTGCCGATCGCGCTGCCCTATGCCGACCGGCTGCTGCCCGCGGCCACGTTCGACCTGCGCCAGGCGCTGCAGATCCATGCGCAGGGCATCGAGGCGGCCGCGCGCAACGAGGCCGGTCGCAGCCTGCGCGACAAGGCCTTCACGATGTCGGCCGAGCTGTTCCTGATGCAGCACAGCTGCCACTGGTTCTGCAAGTCGAAGACGGTGGCGTCGGCGCGCATGCTCGCGCGCCACCAGACCTCGCACGACCAGCTGCTCGCCGCGGTGTCGCCGGCCACGCGCAAGGCGTATGGCGCATTGGTCGGGCGCTGAGGCGTGTGGTGGATTGAGTTTCAGTGAAATCGGCCGCAAACGCTTGCAGGGCAAGCGCAAGCAGCTATGAAAAGCGAAGTGCACGGTGGCCTTTTAAAATCACCGGAACCGGCCGCCAGGCGCTTGCCCCCGCGCGCCCCGCGGCCCGGTCGCCCGCAAGAACACGCCCCAAGGAGTGCCAGGTTTTGAGTCTGTCCCACACGCGCGAGTGCGCCCCCGTTCCAGCCGCAGGGCCGCGGCGGCTGCGGCGCGCCGCCTGGGCGGGCGCGGCCTGCCTGTCGGCCCTGCTCGCGGGCTGCGGCACGGAGGCCAAGCGCTTTGCGCCGCAAGAAGACTTCGGCTCCGGCACCACCTATTCGCGCCTGTTCGACGCCACCCCGGCGCAGACCTGCGAGGCCGCGCGGCGCGCCCTGCTCAGCCAGGGCTACATCGTCGGCACCGCCAAGGCCGAACTGGTGGAGGGCCAGAAAAACTTCCAGCCCGCGGCCGAGTCGCACCTACAGATGGTGATCCGCGTGGTCTGCGTGCCCGACAGCGCCGACGGCAAGATCAGCCTGGGCTTTGTCACCGCGCTGCAAGAGAGCTACACGCTCAAGAAGAGCAACAACTCCGCCAGCCTGGGCGTCGGCGGCGTCGGTTCGGTCTCGCTGCCCTTCATGTCGGGTGGGGGCGAGTCGCTGGTCAAGGTGGGCAGCGAGACCATCGCGTCGGGCAGCTTCTATGAAAGCTTCTTCGACCTGCTCAAGGGGTATCTCGCGACCGACGCGGCGCAGCTGCCCGACTGAGCGCTCATTCGTCGCCGCTGCCCGCCAAGGCGCGCACGCCCGCCGCGCCCACGTCCACCGCCGTGCCCACCACGGCGGCGCCGACCTTCACGGTCGTTGCCACCACCGTCACCGCCGCATCGGCCACGGCCACCACGGCGCAGCCGCTGCAAAGGGCGCAAACAAGCAAGGCAAAAAGGGCAGGGCGCATGGTGGGGAGCGGGGGCAATGTGGAGAAGGCACCGATTGTGCCGCCTGGGCGCCCGCGCGGGCGCCCCGGGGCGGCGTGGTAAATTCGCGGGCTTGAATCGGCACGTAACCCTTGTTACATATGTGCCGATAGCTATCTTTTCGATAGCACAACTCCCCCTCTTTCCGGACGCAACGCGACCGGCCCGTACCCAAGGACTCCCTCTGTGATCACGTTCCAGCTCGATATCGCCCAGACCGTCGGCATTGCCGCCGTCCTGTTGGTGGTGGGCGAATTCATCAAAAAACACGTCAGCGTGCTGACCCGCTATTTCATTCCCGGCCCCGTGATCGGCGGCCTGCTGTTTTCGCTGATCGCGCTGGTCGGCCACGAGAGCGGCAGCTTCACCTTCGAGTTCTACGACAACATGCGCGCCTTCCTGATGATGGTGTTCTTCACCACCATCGGCTTTTCGGCCAGCTTCGAGCTGCTCAAAAAAGGCGGCGTGGCCGTGGCGGTGTTTCTGCTCGCGGCCATCGGCCTGGTGCTGATCCAGAACACGCTCGGCGCGGCGCTGGCCAGCGCGCTGGGCCTGCACCCGCTGATCGGCGTGGCCGCGGGGTCGGTCTCGCTCACCGGCGGCGTCGGCACGTCGGCGGCCTTCGGCCCCTTGCTGGAGCAGGCCGGCGCGGCCGGTGCCCTGCCCGTGGCCATTGCCGCCGCCACCTACGGCCTGGTCGCCGGCTGCGTGGTGGGCGGGCCGCTCGGCTCGCTGCTGGTGCGGCGTTACCGCCTGCAGGGCCCGGCGGGCCAGGGCCCTGCCGCGGTCGAGCACATCGCCACGGCGCCCGAAACCGGCGAGACCACCGACAAGACCGTGATGTACGCCTCCATCCTCATCACCCTGGCCATTGGCGTCGGCACGCTGCTGGTGGACTGGCTCAAGGGCCTGGGCATCACGCTGCCGTCGTACCTGGGCCCGATGCTGGTGGCGGCGCTGATGCGCAACGCCATCGACCTGCGCAAATGGCCGCTACCCATGCGCCAGTTCGAGGTGGTGGGCAATGTGTCGCTGGCCTTCTTCCTGGCGATGGCGCTGATGTCGATGAAGCTCTGGGAGATGGCGCACGTGGCCGGGCCGCTGCTGGTGATCCTGCTGGCGCAGACGGCGGTGATGTTCGCCTATGCCTACTGGGTCACGTTCCGCGTCATGGGCAAGGACTACGACGCGGCCGTCATGGCCTCGGGGCACTGCGGCTTCGGCATGGGCGCCACGCCCAACGCCATGGCCAACATGCAGGTCTTCACGACCAGCCACGGTCCGTCGGTCAAGGCGTTTTTCGTGATTCCGCTGGTCGGCTCGCTGTTCATCGACTTCTTCAACGCGGTGATCATCACGGGGTTCTTGAATTACCTGAAGTAGGGTGGGTCCGGGATGAGGCGGTGCACCTCAAATCACCCGTTCCCACACCAGCAGCAGATTGTTGGCCGGCATGGCATGCCGCTCGGCCAGGCGCAGGCCGGTCTTGGCGGCTTCCTGCTCCACGTCTTCACGCCGCCGGATGCCCCAGGCCGGGTCGCGCAGGCGCAGGCTCTGGTCAAACGCCACATTGCCCGCCGCGGTGGCCACGTCATCTTCCTGGTAAGGCCCGTAGGTGACCAGCGCACCCCCCGGTGCCAGATGTTGGGCGCTGCCGCGCATGTGGGCCGTCGTGGTGGTCCAGGGGGGCGATGTGCAGCAGGTTGGCGCAGTAAACTAGGTCAAACTGTGCGGCGCCGGGCAGCCAAGGGTCGGCCATTACATCCAGCACCAGGGCGGGTGCACCGGGTTGGCCCCTGCTGGGCCACCCACGCGGCGATGCTGTCCAGCGTGCCGATGTGTGCATCGATGGGCTGCTAGGTCCAGTGCAGCAGGTGGGCGACAAACCAGGCCACGTGCTGGCCTGTGCCCGGGGCGATCTCCAGCGCGTTGCCACGTTCGGGCAGCACGTCGAGGATAGGCTGTTTGTTGCGGTCGACGGCGGGGCTGAAGTCGGCGGTCATAAGACACTCTATCAAGGATGCCTGGCTGCGGGAATGCTGCCTTAGAGCGTGCCGGTGCCGCAGAGGCTGTTGCCGCCACGGAAGGTGAATTTGGCTGAAGGATGTTTGTTGCAAATAGTGCTCGAATCCATGAGAATTTGATCGGATAATTTCAGTGGTATATAGAAAATGCCGATCGATCCGTTCCCTGCTCGCACAAGCAATTTTTCCATACGCAGCGGCATCCATTTTCTGGTGGTAGGTGGATTTGCCACGGCTTTGCATTATCTGTTGACCGCTATTTTGTCCGTTTTATTCAAGTGGCCTTTGGTTGAATCGTCTGCTATTGGATTTTCCATCAGTGCCATTGGCAATTATTTTTTGAATGCGCGTTTTACATTCGAGAGCAAAAAACCCCATAAGGAGACATTTCCCCGATTTTTTGCAGTTGCCGGCGTTGGTCTTTTGATTAACACCATCGTATTAACCCTGCTGATGTCCATTGGCTTGGGGTCTATTATTTCTCAAACTCTGAGCACTTGTTGTGTCATCGTATGGAATTACAGTATCAACAGCATCTGGACTTTCAAAAAAGCGGAGTTTTGAGACCGGCTCCGGTGGTGAGTTTGGTGTTGCCCTGCTTCAATGAAGAAGAGGTACTTCCGGAAACCACGGCGCGGCTGACGGAATTGCTCGCCAGGCTGGAGAAAAAGGGGGAGATCGCACCCAACAGCGCCGTCTACTACGTGGACGATGGCAGTCGAGACCGGACGTGGGAAATCATCTCCGATTACGCGCTACGGACGCAGACGATTTGCGGCATAAAGCTAAGCCGCAACCGCGGCCACCAGAACGCGCTCTTGTGCGGCCTGATGACCGCCCCTGGCAAAGTGCTGATCAGCCTCGATGCCGATCTGCAGGACGATCTGGAGGTCATTCCGAAAATGATCATGGACTACCGCCAAGGCAGTGAAATCGTCTTTGCGGTGCGGAGCAAGCGCGACAAGGATTCCTATCTCAAAAGATACACGGCTGAGTCGTACTACACGTTTCTGAAATTGCTGGGTGTAGACGTGATCTACAACCACGCGGATTTCAGGCTGATGAGCCGTCGGACGATCGAGGAATTCCGGAGCTATGGTGAAACCCACCTGTTTCTGCGCGGGTTGATCCGCCAACTGGGCTTCAAGACCTCAATCGTCGAATTCGAACGCGCGGAGCGGTTTGCCGGAGAGTCCAAATACCCGCTTTCGAAAATGCTGAGCCTGGCCTGGCAAGGGGTGACTTCTTTCAGCGCCTACCCGTTGCGCCTAATAACGGGAGTCGGTGTGTTGGTTTCCATCGTTAGCCTGGCGATGGCAGCCTGGGCGTTGCTGCTGAAATTGTTCACGGATGAAGCGCTGCCCGGCTGGGCATCGACGGTGATTCCGATGTATTTCCTGGGCGGAGTGCAATTGCTCGGGATGGGCATCATCGGCGAATATCTGGCGAAAATTTACGAGGCATCCAAAAACAGGCCGCGCTTTCATGTGGAAACCGTGTGCGGCGTGCAATTCAAGGATCGAGTCAGGTAATGAAAAGATTCAGCCCGAATCTGATGCATGCAGGCGCGTTGTTGGTGATTGCGGCATTTGTTTTGTTTCTATTTGCATCATCACCGACCGATGGCGATTTTTGGTGGTTTGATTCTTCTCGCCATGCGATGAATAGCGTGTTTGTCCGGGATTTTTTACTCGAAGGCGGCATTTCGCATCCGGTTGAGTTCGCCAAGGAATATTATCAAAAATACCCGGCCATCAATATCGGGTTTTATCCACCGTTTCTCTATGTGAGCGCGGCGCCATTTCTCGCTATTTTCGGCGCCACACACGCGGTATCGCAAGCCGTCATTATTTTGTACGCCCTTTGGGCCTGTGTGTTCATCTATCTGATCTGCCGGCGCCAGCTCGACGGCGTCACCTCGCTGGCGGTCACGCTGTGCATCGCCGCCTTGCCGGAGATGCTGCGGTGGTCCCGGCAGGTGCAGCCGGACATCCCGGCGATAGCCTTGCTGCTGGCAACGGCGTATGGCCTGCTCCGCCACCTCGAAGGCGGGCGGAGCGGCTGGCTGTTTTTCATGGCGGTCTGCATGGGCCTGGCGGTGCTGACGCGAACGCAGGCGATCTACGCGGCGCCGGTATGTGTGTTCTTCGTGTTTTTCTCCAAGTACCCCCATCGCCCCTCCTTCGGCCGCCGACTCCTGGCGCTGGGCACGGCAGCGGTGATTGCCTTGCCTGCCATCTTGATGGCGGCTTATTTCAGCCAGCTGTACCAGTCGCTCGCGGTGGAGATGCCGGACATGCCCAAGCTGTGGTCGCTGCAGAACTGGCTCTGGTACGCCAAGATCCTTCCGCAGCAGATGGGCTGGGCCGTGGTCGCGCTGGTGGTCGCTGGGCTCATTGCCGCGGTGGTGGCATCGCAGAAATCCGGCATGACGCCGCCGATGCGGGTCGTGGCCGCGCTCCTCTGTTGCTCGTGGGTGTTTTTCTCGGTCGTGTCGAACAAGGAGCCACGCTTCAACCTGCCGAGCCTGCCCTTTTTGTTCATGCTGGCGGCGCTGGGCAGCTATGGGTTGTCGGCCCGATGGACGGCGCGCGCGACCGTGCTGTTGGCGCTGTTTCTGGTCTGTCGGGCGGTGGTGGGCCACCCGGTGCCGGTGGTCGCCGGCTTCAAGGAGGCCGTGCTGGCGGCGCAGGCGGTGACGCCGCAGGAACGCAACGTGCTGATTTCCGCGCATCGCGACGGCTCATTTATTTTCGACCTGCGCACGGTCGGACACCGACGCGACATCGGCAGCCGGCGGGCCGACAAACTCTTTGTGGAAATGAAGATCGTGCGGGAGATGGGCATCCGGAACATCGACATGAGCGAGAAAGAAATCGTCGATTTGCTCGACCGGGAAAAAATCTCCACCGTGGTGTCCCAGTTCGGCTATTTGTCCGACCAGCCGACCATGCTGCGTTTCCAGAAAATCCTGGACGCGGGGGTCTTTTATGAAAAGCACCAAACAATTCCCATGACCGGTGAAACCCTGGCCGACGAGACAGAACTCGTGGTCTACAAGAGACGTTAGCCGCCAAACCATGCAGTCGATGGCCGGCTTACAGAATGATGATGATGTTCTTCGGCAGCTGCAGCGGGGGCAGATCGGTATCACCCAGCAGCTCGTGTAGGCGGTACGACTTGCCGCTCTTTAAACTTTGCCATCCAGGCGGCAAAGTCGATGGCGCCGATGCGCGGGTTGTCACCCGGTGTCAGCGATTGGTCATCTAGCACCACACCGAAATAGGGCGTCTGTGCATCTCTCTCCACGGTGCGCATCCCCCGTGGCGCCCAGGTAGCGCTGCAGCAGAACCGCCAGGCCGACGCGCTGAACCTGTGATCGTTGGCAACCTGGAACGTGCCGACCTGACGGTCGAATTCCTCACCGAGAAGGCCCGCATGAGCCTGCGCAATTTCGCGCGCCTCTACAAACACAAGATCGGCCGCACACCGGCCAAGGCGGTGGAGGTGTTCCGCCTGGAGGCCGCGCGGCGCCTGCTGGAGAATTCGACCCGCAACATCGACCGGATCGCGGTGCAATGTGGCTTTGGTGACGAGGAGCGTATGCGTGTCACCTTCCAGCGCAACCTTGGTGTGGCACCGCGGGATTACCGCAAGCGGTTTGCCGTCAGCCGTGTTGCAACCGTGGCCTGAAGTTGGCAACACCCACTGTGGCCGAGTGCAGTATTAAGTATTGCTGGGGCTTGCCAGTAGCCCTAAAACGACGAGCTTGGCTCGCTCAAAAACGCCAACTCGGCCACGGTGGAGTTGCGGCCCAGGATCTGGTTGCGGTGCGGGTAAAGCCCGAAACACGCAGTGATGGCCTAGTGCCGCATTTCAAAGTCGAGGTTGTTCTCCAGCCCTGGCTGGGTGAACAGCGGCACCGCTTGGGCGTGGATCGGCGGCGACTCGCTGTGCATGTAGGGATGTAGGCAAAGGGGCGCTGCGCCAGCGCCAGACTGCCGTCCTGCCCGCTGGCCACCAGCTCCTGGGCCAGCACCAGGGCCAGGGCATCCTGGGCAAAAGCGCGGGGGAATGCGCGAAAGATGTTGCGCGAGAACTGGACCAGCACCAGGATTTCCGCCGGGCGCCCCTGCGGCGTGGCACGCCACGCCCACAACTCACACCGCGGCGCCGCAGCTCGAGAGCGTACCGGACGCCGGCGAGAACACGAGCGACACGGTGATGTACGCAGCCATCCTTGTCACCCTGGCCATTGGCGTCGGCACGCTGCTGGTGGACTGGCTCAAGGGCCTGGGCATCACGCTGCCGTCGTACCTGGGCCCGATGCTGGTGGCGGCGCTGATGCGCAACGCCATCGACCTGCGCAAATGGCCGCTACCCATGCGCCAGTTCGAGGTGGTGGGCAATGTGTCGCTGGCCTTCTTCCTGGCGATGGCGCTGATGTCGATGAAGCTCTGGGAGATGGCGCACGTGGCCGGGCCGCTGCTGGTGATCCTGCTGGCGCAGACGGCGGTGATGTTCGCCTATGCCTACTGGGTCACGTTCCGCGTCATGGGCAAGGACTACGACGCGGCCGTCATGGCCTCGGGGCACTGCGGCTTCGGCATGGGCGCCACGCCCAACGCCATGGCCAACATGCAGGTCTTCACGACCAGCCACGGTCCGTCGGTCAAGGCGTTTTTCGTGATTCCGCTGGTCGGCTCGCTGTTCATCGACTTCTTCAAC
>NZ_MWOM01000058.1:16428-24307 GCF_012931925.1 Acidovorax sp. SRB_24 | reverse complement strand
CGGCGGGCGCTGCGGCGCCGCAGGCGCCAGACGCTGCCGCTGCCGCTGCCGCTGCCAAAGCGCCACGCGGCCCGCGCCCGGTGCCGCCGACGCTCGAGAAGCTTGCCGAGCTGTACCCGCAGCTGTTCGGCGCGGTGTTCCTGCCGCTCAAGCGCGGCGTCTTCCAGGACCTGCTGGCCGCCCACCCCGAGGTGTTTGAGCGCGAGGCACTCAAGCTCGCGCTGGGCATCCACACGCGCTCCACGCGCTACCTGCAAAGCGTCGCCGCCGGCCAGCAGCGCCACGACCTGCAAGGCCAGCCCGTCGAAGCCATGGCGCCCGAGCACATCCACCAGGCGCTCGTGGAAGTGCATCGCCGCCGCCAGGGCCGCAGCGGCGAAGACCTGCAGCCCAAGCTGCGCGCGCGCATCGTCGCCAACATCGAGGCGAGCGGCCTCTCGCGCGAGGACTATGCCGAGCGCGTGCGCACGCGCGACGATGCCGCCAACGCCCTGCTCGACGAGGCGCTGGCCGAGCTGGCCGCCAAAAGGGCGCGCGAAGAAGCCCTGCTGCGCACCTTCGAGGCCAGCGGCAAGGCGGTGGAAGAGTTTGCCGACATGTACGGCATGGACCCGCGCACCGTGGCGCGCACGCTGCACAGCGCGCGCAGCCGGGCAGCGGCGGCCGCGGCCGCGCCGCCAGCAGCCCCCGCCGCTGAGGTGAGCGAGTTGCCGGTGGCGCCTGCGGACCCTGAGGCGCTATAAAAAAAGGACTGCAAGCGCTGGCTGGGCCAGCGCTGCAGCCCGATGGGGCATCAAAGCGGGGTGGCCGCCGGCGCTACAGCCAGCCCGCCTTGCGAAAGCGCCAGTACAGCAGCACCCCGGTGGTGAAGATCACCGACAGCGCGACCGGGTAGCCGTACCGCCAGTGCAGCTCGGGCATGCCCGTAAAGTTCATGCCCCAGATGCCCGCCAGGGCGGTCGAGGCGGCAAAGATCGCGGCCCAGGCGGCCAGCCGCTTGGTGGTTTCCGACTCCTCGATCGTCACCATCGACAGGTTCACCTGGATGGCCGTGCCAATGGTGTCGCGCACGGCATCGGTGGCGCCGCTGATGCGCGTGACGTGGTCGTGCACATCGCGAAAATACTCCTGCACCCCGGCGCACACGCTGGGCACGCGCCCGCCGTGCAGCTTGCCCAGCACGTCGAGCAGCGGCACCACCGCATGGCGCAGCGCGCCCGTGCGGCGCTTGAGGTCATAGAGCCGTTCGATGTTGCCGCGCGCCGCGCCGCGCGTGAAGATCTGCTCCTCCACGCCTTCGAGCCCGGACTCGAAGCCATCGAGCACCGGAAAGTAGCGATCGACCACGGCGTCCATCAGCGCATACAGCACGAAACCGGCGCCGTTCTTGAGCAGCTCGGGCTCGCGCTCGCAGCGCTCGCGCACGTCCTGAAAGCCGTGCGCGCTGTGGCTGCGCACCGAGAGCACAAAGTTGGGCCCGGCAAACACCGCCAGCTCGCCGAGCTGCTCGTCGCTGCCCTCCTGCAGGGCCGGGCCGAGCAGGTGCATGACGACGAACACCATGCTGCCGTACTCCTCGATCTTGGGGCGCTGGTGGCCCTTGCGCGCGTCCTCCACGGCCAGCTCGTGCAGGCCGAATTCTTCCTGCATCTGCGCCAGCTCGTCGGCACCAGGGTCCTGCAGCGCCACCCAGACAAAGCAGCCGGGGCGGGCCAGCCAGTCGCTGATGTCGTCCATGTGGATGTCGGCGAGCTTGCGGCCGTTCTCGTAAGCCACGCAGTTGATGATCATGTTGGCGGTAGGGGCGAAGGGGTTGCGGGAGGATGGCCGAGGGCAAGGGCGGCGCAGCGCGCCGTCAGGCGGCCAGCGCCGCCTCGATGTCGGCTGCAAGCCTGGCGGGCGCGTCCTGCGGCGCATAGCGGCGGATGACGCGGCCGTCGCGGCCCACGAGGAATTTGGTGAAGTTCCACTTGATGGCCTTGCTGCCCAGCAGGCCCGGCGCCTCGGCCGTGAGCCAGCGGTAGAGCGGGCTTGCGCCCTCGCCGTTGACCTCGATCTTGGCCATCATCGGAAACTCGACGCCGTAGTTGCGCTGGCAGAAGCTGGCGATCTCGCCGTTGCTGCCCGGGTCCTGATGGCCGAACTGGTTGCACGGAAAGCCCAGCACCACCAGGCCCTGGCCGGCGTACTGCTGGTGCAGCGCCTGCAGCCCGGCCAGCTGTGGCGTGAAGCCGCAGGCGCTGGCGGTGTTGACGATCAGCAGCACCCGGCCCTCGAACTGCGCCAGCGGCACGCGCTGGCCGTCGATGCGCTGGGCTTCAAAGTCGTAGATGCGGTCCATGGCGGGCTCCTGTGGGGGGTGACCGGCCATGGTAGCGGCTCAGTGCGCCGCAGCGCGGCGGTGCGGCAGGATGGCCAGCAGCGCGGCCAGCAGGATCAGCGCGCCACCGGCCAGCGTGCGCGGCGCCAGCACGGTGGCCGCGAGCAGCCACGAGGACGCGCTGGCGAACACCACCTCGCTGAGCATCACCAGTGCCGTGGTGCCGGCGGCCAGGCGCGAGGCGCCAAACTGCAGCGCATGGTTGCCCAGCCAGAAGGCCAGCGCCAGCCCGAGGGCCACCAGCGCCCAGCCCAGGGCCGGGGCAGGCGGCGCCGTGACCACGCCGGCCGCCAGGCCCAGGCCGGCGCTGATCGCGGCCATCAGCGCGCCGCCGCCGAACATCGCCAGCATGCGCGCCGGGCCCGGCACCTGGCGCAGGCGCCGCAGCGTGACGTTGGTGAGCGCGAACGTGAAGCCGCCGCACAGCGCCAGCAGGTCGGCGCCCGACAGGCCCGACGCGAACTGCGCCAGCGTGGCGCCCGGCGGCAGCACCACCAGCGCCACGCCGGCGAATGCCAGCACCAGCCGCAGCACGGCCAGGCGCGTGGGCGCCTCGCCCAGCCCCTTCCAGGCCAGCAGCACCGACCAGGCCGGCATCAGATAGAACAGCAGCACCACGCGCACCACGTCGCCCATGGTCACCGCCCAGTTGAAGCACACGTTGGTCAGCCCCGAGGCCAGCGCCAGCAGCCACAGGCCGCGGTGCGGCAGCGCCAGCCGCAGCACGCCCGGGCGCAGGGCCAGCAGCGAGGCCAGCGCCAGCCCGTACATCAGCGCCGTGGCCCACAGCGGGTGCAGGCCGGCGCCGTGCAGGGTGCGGAACGGCCACCACGACAGACCCCACACCAGCGCGTTGAACAGCAGGGCCAGGACCGGAAACAAGGAATGCATGGAATAGGGCTCAAACGCTTGCTGTGCAAGCGCTGCAAGCTATCAAAACAGGAGTTTTGCCGGCCGGACTGGAGGTGGCTGGGAAAGACACCGCAGGGGGCACTGCGCGCCGGCGCCGTGCTAGTGCAGGTGGTCGTGGCGCGCGATGCGGATCAGGTGCGCGACCTCTTCGCCGTGGTGCGCACAATTGTGCAGGTGCCAGCGCCGGATCAGCCACATCGCGCCCGCCACCACCAGGCCGAACACCGTGATGGCGCCGAACACCGACAGCCCCAGCTTGAGCGACAGGCTGTAGAGCGCGCCCAGCCCCAGGATGGCCGCCTGCTCGTTGAAGTTCTGCACCGCGATCGAGCGGCCCGCGCCCATCAGGTTGTGGCCGCGGTGCTGCAGCAGCGCGTTCATCGGCACGACGAGGAAGCCGCCCAGCCCGCCCAGCAGGATCAGGAACGGGATCGCCAGCCAGAGGGTGTCGATGAACACCATCAGGATCAGCAGCAGGCCCATCGCGATGCCCAGTGGGATCACGCGCGTGGCCATGTCCAGGCGCATGCGCATCGAGGCCAGCACCGCGCCCACGGCAGTGCCGATGGCGACCACGCCGGTCAGCGCCGACGCCTGCGTGGTCGAGTAGCCCAGCGCCACTGCGGCCCAGGCCAGCACGATGAACTTGAGGTTGCCGCCCGCGCCCCAGAACAGCGTGGTGGTGGACAGCGAGATCTGGCCGAGCTTGTCGCGCCAGAGGCGGCCGTTGCAGATCCAGAAGTCGGGCAGCAGCGCCAGCGCGTTGGCCAGCACGCCCTGCTGCGGGTTCTGGCGCAGCGGACGCATCTCGACACCGGTGTGCGGGATGCGCAGGTTGAACCAGGCGGCCACCGCATACACCAGGATGAGCGTGGCAATGGCCGCGTCGGCGGGGCTCTCGATGCCGGTGTCGATCAGCGGAATGTCGATGGACAGCAGCATTTGCGACAGGTGGTGCCCCACCAGCTGCCCGCCCAGCAGCACGCCCAGGATGATCGACGCGATCGTCAGCCCCTCGATCCAGCCATTGGCCTTGACCAGCTGCGAGGCCGGCAGCAGTTCGGTCAGGATGCCGTACTTGGCCGGCGAGTAGGCCGCCGCGCCCAGGCCCACGACGGCGTAGGCGATCAGCGGGTGCGAGCCGAACAGCATCATCAGGCAGCCGACGATCTTGATGGCATTGCTCACGAACATCACGCGGCCCTTGGGCAGGGCGTCGGCGAAGGCGCCCACGAACGGCGCGAGGACGACATAGAACAGCGCGAACATCGGCACCAGGGCGGCACGCTGCCACTCCGCGGCCCCATTGGTGCGGAGCAGTTCCACGGCGGCTACGAAAAGGGCATTGTCTGCCAGCGAGCTGAAAAACTGCGCCGACATGATGGTGTAAAAGCCGCGCTTCATCGAATGGCTGCAAGTCCATCAGCTGCGCTGATGGTCTGGTAAATGTGGAACCCCGGAACGAGTGACTGGCGGTTATATCACGCGCCTTCCGCGGGGCGATGCCAGAATCATGGGCATCTTCCCTGACGCTTCCGCCATGCCCCGCCCCATCCACGCCCGCATCCACACCGCCGCCCTGCAGCACAACCTGGCACGGGCGCGCCGCGCCGCGCCCGATGCCAAGGTGTGGGCCGTGGTGAAGGCCAACGCCTACGGCCACGGCATCGAGCGCGCGTTCGACGGCCTGCGCGGCGCCGACGGCTTTGCGCTGCTCGACCTCGACGAGGCCGAGCGCGTGCGCCGCCTGGGCTGGCGCGGGCCCATCGTGCTGCTCGAAGGCGTGTTCGAGCCGCGCGACCTGGAGCTGTGCTCGCGCCTCTCGCTGTGGCACGCCGTGCACTGCGACGAACAGATCGACATGCTGGCCGCGCACAAAACCCAGGTGCCGCACCGCGTCTTTCTCAAGATGAACTCGGGCATGAACCGGCTGGGCTTCACGCCGCAGCGCTTTCGCAGCGCCTGGGCGCGCCTGAACGCCCTGCCCCAGGTCGATGAGATCTCGTTCATGACCCACTTCAGCGATGCCGATGGCGCGCGCGGCATCGCCCACCAGGTGGCGGTCTTCAACGCCGCCACGCAGGACCTGCCCGGCGAGCGCACGATCTGCAACAGCGCCGCCACGCTGCGCCACGGCCTCGATGCGCAGGTGCGCGGCGACTGGGTGCGCGCCGGCATCGTGCTCTACGGCAGCGCCCCCGACCACCCCGAACACACCGCGGCCCACTGGGACCTGCAGCCCACGATGACGCTGGCCACGCGCCTCATCGGCACGCAGCAGCTGCAGGCCGGCGACACCGTCGGCTACGGCTCGCGCTTCACCGCAGACGGCCCCACCACGATCGGCGTGGCCGCCTGCGGCTATGCCGACGGCTACCCGCGCCACTGCGACACCGGCACGCCGGTGCTGGTGGGCGGCGTGCGCACACGCCTGGTCGGCCGCGTCAGCATGGACATGGTCACCGTGGACCTGAACCCCGTCCTCGCCGCCGGCGTGGACGCCGGCATCGGCAGCGAAGTCACGCTGTGGGGGCGCGCCCAGAGCGGCGCCGTGCTGCCGATCGACGAAGTGGCCCAGGCTGCGGGCACCGTCGCCTACGAACCCATGTGCGCGCTCGCGCCGCGCGTGCCGGTGGCGGCAGACTGACCACCCGCCCCCGCGGCACTGCCGCGACGGCAGGCCCACGGCAGCGTTGATTTGCTCCTTTTCCAGGAGCTGCAAACGCTGGATGGATCTGCACTAGGGGCTGTTTTGCCTGTTTTTGGTGGCGCCGGCGAGCGCCCTGCGCGGCCCGCGTGGCCCGCGCCAAGGTGACGCGCGCCGCAAAGGCGCGCATACTCAAATCCATGCGTCCGAGCCTGTCGACCCTTGCGCCGCTGTCGGTGGCGCTGTTGTGCGCCCTTGCCGCGGGCCCGGCGCGGGCGCAGGAGCGCTTGCCCGAGAGCAGCTTGGCGGCCAGCCTGCGCGAGCAGGCCATCGCCTACGAACACGGCGAAGGCGTGGCGCGCGACCCGCTGCGCGCGGCCGCCCTGTACTGCACGAGCGCGCGGCTGGGCGACATGCTGGCCCAATACAACCTCGGATGGATGTACGCCCACGGGCGTGGCGTGGCGCGCGATGATGCGACGGCGGCGTTCTTCTTCCACGCCGCCGCCGAGCAGGGGCTCGATGTGGCCACGCGCATGCTGCAGGTCGTCGGCGGCGCCACCGGCGAGGTGCCCGCGTGCATGCACCCCCCGCCGCCCGCGCCGCTCGAGGCGGCCTTGCCCGGCGTCGACTACCAGGCGACGGCGCCGCGCAAGATCGTGGCTCTGGTGCTCAAGATGGCGCCGCAGTACCAGGTCGAGCCGCAGCTGGCGCTGGCCATCATTGCTGCCGAATCCAACTTCAACCCGCAGGCGCTGTCGCCCAAGAACGCGCAGGGCCTGATGCAGCTGATTCCCGAGACCAGCGAGCGCTTCAACGTCAAGAACCCCTACGACCCGGCGCAGAACCTCCGCGGCGGCCTGAGCTACCTGCGCTGGCTGCTGGCTTATTTCGAGGGTGACGTGGCGCTGGTGGCCGCCGCCTACAACGCGGGCGAGGGCAAGGTCGAGCGCTACCGCGGCGTGCCGCCCTACCTCGAAACGCGCGCCTACGTGCAGCGCATCTTGAAATCGGTCGGCGCTGCCGCACACCCGTTCGACCGCCGCGTGACGCAGCCCTCGCCGGTGCTGGGGCGCATCAGAACGGTGGCGCAGCCCCTTCCCGCGCCCGCGCGGGGGCGCATCCGCGTGGTGCTGCGCGGGCCCGGATAGACCGTGCCCCCGTTCCAGGGTCCCTGGGCGCTGCGCGCCCGGTCAGCGCCGGGCGGTCTCTGGGCGCTGGAACTGCCGCGCCACGAACGTCCAGACCAGGCGCGTGGCATCGGGCCCCGCGGCATCGCTGAACGCCAGCTTGCCGCCGCCGCCGCTCCAGGCGTGGCCCAGCCCCTCGATCTGGCACAGCGACACCTGGACCTGTCCCTCGCGCCGGTAGTCGGTCACGCGCATGGGGTAGCGCTGGCCGCGCTGCAGCGTGCGCTCGGGGCCCGGCGCAGCGCCCGAGGCCAGCGCCCAGATGGCTGCGCTGGTGCGCGCATTGCTGGCCGCGACCACATGGTCGGCCTCGCCGTGGATCACCAGCAGCGGCGGCAGGTCCAGGCCCAGGCCCGCGGCATTCCGCAGCTGGCCTACCGCGTGTGCCGCCCGGGCGACGCCGCGCTGCCCGCGCATCGCGCCCAGCGCCGTGGCCGGGGAATGGGCGAGGCCGGGTGAAACCCCCGAATGCATGGCCACGGCCTGAAAGCGCGCCGGATAGCGGCTGGCCAGCAGGGCCGCCATGCTGGCGCCGGCCGACAGGCCCACCACGGCGACGCGCTGGCGGTCGGCCGCGTGCCACAGGATCACCTGCTCGAGCAGCACCATCAGGGTCGCTGCCTCGGCCAGCGCCTTGCCCGAGCGCAGTTCAAACCAGTTCCAGCAGCCCTGCGCCTGGGCCAGACGGTCCTGCTCGGGGTAGAGCACCAGGCAGCGCTCGCGCGTGGCCACGCGGTTCATGCGCGTGCT
>NZ_MWOM01000058.1:0-16378 GCF_012931925.1 Acidovorax sp. SRB_24 | reverse complement strand
TGAAAAGGTGGTAGCGGCGCACCCCGGCAGGGCCGACGGCGGTGCCGCTGAGCCAGTCGCCCGCCCCCGGCGGGGGCTTGTGCTGCTGGGCCACCGCCCGCTGCATCTGGGCGGCCACTTTTTTGCCATTGCGCAGCGTCGCCCGGGTCAGCGCCTGCAGGTTGCGCTGCGTGGCGCGCGTGAGCGTGGCGGCAAGGCGGGAGGCGGCAGAGCGGCGGGGCATGGGGTGGGTGGACAGCGGCGATGCATTCATCATGCTGCACTGCAGCATTTTGCGCTTGTAGGCGGAGGCCTCGATCGGGGTCATGCCTGCGGCAGACCATGCCGCCCTGCTTGCGCACGCACGCCGCTCCCTCGCGCTGGTGCGCTTGCCGGCGCCTTCGCACCGTGGTGTCGGGCAGCGCCTCAGGCGGCTGGGGGCGCCGCGCCGCCGCCCAACCACGTCAACCCCGGGGGCAGCGCTTCGCCGAAGCTGCGCCGCTGGTCGGCCTCGTCGAGCTGCACGGCCTCGCGCACCAGCGTGGCCCAGCTGTGCGGCGCGCGCGCGGCGACCAGGCGCTGCGCGACCGCTTCGCGCAGTGCGGCCGGCAGGTCGCGCGCCCGGTCGCCGCTCATGCGGGCGATCTGGGTGGCGGCGAAGGCCGCGGGCTCGACCGCCTTCCAGTCGAGCGCGAGCAGCGCCGCGAGCCACTCGCTGGCCAGGTCGGCGGGCACGACGGTGTGGGCGCTGCCGTAGAGCGGCACGCGCGCGCCGATGCGGCCCAGGGCCCACCAGGTTTGCGGGTTCTCGCCAGGGCGCTGCAGGCGCTCGAGCACCCAGCGACCGGTGTCGCTGCGGTGCGCCACGGGCACTTGTTCGAGCAGCGCGGCCAGGCGCACCATGTCGTCGTAGCTGCCCTGCACCGGGTCCTTGGCGCGCTTGCCGGCGTCGCAGTCTTCGAGGTGGCCGGCCAGGGTTTCGAGGATGTGCAGCTGCTGCGCCTCGCCCAGGCCCCCGGCTGCGCGGCGCCACAGCGTCCACCACTCCGACCAGTTGCGGCTCTCGGCGGTGTACTGGATGCCCTGGTCGAACAGCTCCCAGACCTGCTCGATGCGCCAGGCGTCGAGCGGCGCGCCCAGGCCGGGGCGCAGGCAGTAGCCGGCGAGGTTGAGCCACACGCGCTCGTGTTCGGCGCTGCGCCGGCGCCGGCGCGCGCGCGCCCACAGGGCGTCGAACAGGGTGCGCAGCAGCGGCAGGCTCCAGGTCTCGCGCGCGCCCAGCAGGCGCTCGAGCGCGCTGCGCAGCTGGCGCACTTCGCGGGCGTCGGGCTTGTCGGCCGGGGTGCCGAAAATGCGCTCGATCAGCGCCACGGCCTCGGCCACGCGCTGGTGCGGGGCAGCGTCGGGGAGGGCGGTGCCGGCGCCCGTGTCACCCAGGGTGTCGGATGTGCCGGGGTCGCCGGCGCCGCTGCGCAGCTGGAACGCCAGCAGCCAGCGCTGCGCCGGGTCGCTCACGCTGGCGCAGTGCATCTCGAGTGTGCCGACCTCGGTCATGGTCGCGCTGAGTTGCACCGTGACGTCGGCGCGGCGCCGGCCCTCGGGTGCGGGCAGCACGGTTTCAATCGGCGGCAGCCGCACGAAGGCGGGCGCGTCGGCGTCGGCCTCGGTGCCGGTGCCGGTGCCGGTGGGCGCGGCGGCGTCGAGGTCCACCAGGTCGCCGGCGTGCCACGGCCTGTCGTCGGCCGATGCCACCAGGTGAAAGCGCACCGCCTGTCCGAGGCGCAGGGCAAAGTGGTGCTGGGCCAGCGGCACCTCGGTGCCGGTGTCGGTGCCGCGCGGCAGCACGCAGAGGGCGCGGCCCTGTCCGTGACGCCCGTCGAGCACCAGGAAATAGCTGCGTGCGGCGCCGCCGCCGACGCCGCGCGCCAGCTCGGGCACGCGCGCAGCGCGCACCAGCGCATAGGCGACGGCGCCGCGCGCCACAGCCACGTCGGGGTCGGCGTTGTGCAGCACGCGCACCGGTGCGCCGCGCCACCGCGCGAGCACGCTCTCGAGCCGATCCGCCAGCGCCGGCGCGCGGAACACGCCGCCGTTGAGCAGCAGGGTGTCGGGCACGGGCAGGGCGTCTGCGTTTTCAGCGCCCTCGGAGCCCAGCGCTGTGCGCGCGGCCGCCGCGTGGCGCGCCAGAAACGCCGCCAGGTGGCGCGTGATGGCCGGGTCGGCCGGGTAGGGCAGGCCGAACTCGACCAGGCCGCTGCTGCGCCGCCGGGGCCGCTCGCTCGCCGCCTGCTGCGGCACAAAGCCGTCGACCACCAGCTGCTGCACCTCGGCGCGCGTCAGCGTGGCCGAGCGCCCGCCGCCCACGAGGCGCGCGCCCGCGCCCAGCAGCGTGACGCTGGTGCGCTCGGGGCCGTCCGGCGCCAGCAGCAGCTCCTTGGCCGCGCGGCAGCGCTGCACCAGCTGCGCAAAGCGCGCGGCGGGCAGCCTGTCGCCACCGCCTGCCAGTTCGCGCTCGGCGCGGTGCGCGAGCGCCAGGTCCATGTTGTCGCCGCCGAGCATCAGGTGGTCACCCACGCCGATGCGCGTGAGCACCGGCGGCGCGGCGGGGTCGCTGGCGTCGCGTTCGACGCGGATCAGCGTCAGGTCGGTGGTGCCGCCGCCCACGTCGCAGACCAGCACCAGGCGCGCCTGCGCGAGCGCGGCGGCCCAGTGGTGGCGCTCGCGGTAGAGCCAGTCGTGGAACGCGGCCTGGGGCTCTTCGATCAGGCGCAGGCGCGGCAGACCGGCCAGGCGCGCGGCCTCCAGTGTGAGTGCGCGCGCACCTTCGTCGAACGACGCGGGCACGGTGAGCACGATGTCCTGCTGCTCCAGCGGGTCGTGCACAAAGCGCGCATTCCACGCCGCGCGTGCATGCGCCAGATAGCTGGCGCTGGCCTGCAGCGGCGAAATCTTCGGCACCTCGTCCGCTGCGCCCCAGGGCAGGATGGCGGCCGTGCGGTCCACGCCGGGGTGCGACAGCCAGCTCTTGGCGCTGGCCACCAGCCGGCCCGGAGCCTGGCTGCCCAGGTCGCGCGCGTAGCGGCCGATCACCGCGGGCGGTGTGTCGGCGCCGCCTTCGAGCGCCACCGGCCAGGGCAGCTGCAGGTCGGCCGCGGCCAGCTCACCGGGCGCCGGGTGGTAGCGCACCGAGGGCAGCAGCGCCGGCGCCGCGACCTCGCCCGGCGCCACCAGCTGGGCGATCGGCAGCAGGTGGATGGCGCCATCGCCCGCCTCGGCCACCCCGCCCCCTTCGGCGGCCACCGCGTGGGCCGCGTAGGCGACCACGGTGTGGCTGGTGCCGAGGTCGATGCCGACGGTGTAGCGCGCGCTCACAGCGGGCTCAGGGGTGGGCGGCAGGTGCGTCGCCGCGCACGTCGAATTCGACCTTCCAGCGCTCATCGGCCGAAGCGCCGTCGCTGCCCACGGGCAGGGCTTCGAGTTCGAGCGTGCCGGTCTCGGTGATGCGCGCATGCAGCTGCACGCGCACGACCTCGCCGACGGCGCGGCCCTGCGCGGGCAGCGTGGCTTCGATCTCCTGCAGCTCGTGCAGCTCGTCGGGGCCCCAGAAGTCAAGCAGCGTGCCGACCTGGTCCTGGCGGCGCACCGACGAGCCGAAGAAGCGCAGCCGCACCGGCTCGCCGACGACCAGGCCGAACTCCTGCGCGGGCAGGCCCGCGTCCGTGCCTTCCTCCATGCCGAACGGCGCCAGGCACAGCGCCTGGATCGGCGGCGCCAAGCCCGGAATCGCGGGCATCGACGATTCGACGGCCACGTAATAGGCCTGCGCCGTGCCACCGCGGATGCGCACGCCGCTGCCGCGGCGCACGTAGCCGTAATAGGCCGCGCCGCGCGCCACCGCCAGGTCCAGGTCGGCGCCGCCGAGCAGCCGCGCGGGCGCTGCGCCCTCGGCCGCGAGCCAGCCGTTGAGCACGCCGAGCAGCCGCTCGGCGATCAGCGCCGACTTGAGCACGCCGCCGTTGAACAGCACGGCCGTGGGGTGCAGGAAGCTGGCGCCGTCCGCGCCCGCGTCGGCGGCGCCGCCAAAGCCTGCGATCTCGGCCGTGGCGCCGCGCTGGCGCGACAGGAAGGCCGCGAGGTGGCGCGTGACGGCGGCGTCCTGCGCATACGGCAGGCCCAGCTGCGTGAGCGCGCCGCGCGCACGGCTGTGCGGCTGGTCGGACACGGCGGCGGGCGGAAAGAAGCCCTCCAGCAGCGTCTGCGTGAGTTCTTCGCGCGTGACCTCGGTGCGGATGCTGGCGCCGATCAGCTTGGCGCCGCGGCTGGGCACGACCACCGGCACGGCGGCGAGCGCGGCGTCGGCCAGCAGGGTTTCCTTGGCGCCGCGGCAGGCATGGGCCAGCGCGCGCGTCTGCCAGGGGTCGAGCTGCGTGCCCTGCGCGGCGAGCTTGCGTGCCACGCCATAGGCCAGCGCCAGGTCCATGTTGTCGCCGCCGAGCAGGATGTGGTCGCCCACGGCAATGCGCTGCAGCGCCAGGTTGCCATCGCGCTCCAACACGGCGATCAGCGACAGATCGGTGGTGCCGCCGCCCACGTCGACCACCAGGATCACGTCGCCGCGCTGCACGTCCTTGCGCCACTGGCCGCTGCTGCGCTGGATCCAGCTGTAGAGCGCCGCCTGGGGTTCTTCCAGCAGCGTCAGCGGGCCAAAGCCGGCGGCCTGCGCGGCCTCGGCCGTGAGCTCGCGTGCGGCCGGGTCGAACGAAGCCGGAATCGTGACCGTGACGTCCTGCGCGTCGAACGGGGCCTCGGGGTGCTGCGCGTTCCAGGCGGCGCGCAGGTGTGCGAGGTAGCGTACCGAGGCTTCGAGTGGCGAGATGCGCGCCACTTCGGGCGGCGCCTCGGCGGGCAGGATGGCGCCGCGCCGGTCCACGCCCGGGTGGCACAGCCAGCTCTTGGCGCTGGCGACCAGCCGGATCGGCGTGGCCGCGCCGCGCGCGCGCGCAAACTCGCCGACGGCAAAGTCCTGCGCCGGCGCCCAGGGCAGCGCCAGGTCGCCCGGCGCGAGTTCGCTCGCGTGCGGCAGGTAGATGAACGACGGCAGCAGCGCCTTGTCCTGCACCGCGCCGGGGCCCGTGAGCTGGGGCAGCTGCAGCACGCCCTGCACCACGTTTTCGCCGTCGCTGGCCTCTGTGTCGACCCACGACAGCGCGCAGTGCGTGGTGCCCAGGTCGATGCCCAGCGTGTAGCGCGCGGCGCTCACAGCTCCACCTCGGCCTGGGCGACGACGGCGGCGTCGTGGCCCGGGGCCAGCTGCGGCAGCTGGCTGCCCGTCACGCGCCAGCCGCGGTGGCCCAGCGTGCCGGTGAACGGCGCCTGGCCGACGACGTTGCCGGTCAGGCGCACGGCGGCAGCATCAAAGCCGGCGGGCAGCGTGATGCGGCTGCCCTCGACTTCGCTGCGCACCGGCGCGATCTGGAAGTGCTCGCGCAGCACCTTGCGGCAGCCCTCGTGCACCACGCGCCCGGCCGCGCCGATGTCGGCGTCGCTGTAGGCGGCAATGTCTTCCTCGACGAAGTCGACGAAGCGCGCCTCGCGCTGCAGCAGGCCGAGCAGCTGCAGCGCGGCGGTGTCGGGGGCCGCCTGCACGGCGGGCTGGGGCGCCGGGGAGGGCGCCGCCACTGGCGCGGGCGCCGCGGGCGGCTGGGCCGGCGGGCCGCCGGCGCGCAAACGCGCCACCTCGGCGGCGAACTCGGGCCGCGCCAAGATGGAGAAAAAACTGCTCACAGCGAGCGCGATGCGGCTCAGCAAGGAGGGGTGGGCTGGGGTCATGGGATGCCAACGGTGTGGGGAATCGGGAAGGCCGGGGCGGTGGCGCGTGCACGGGCGCGGGGCCGGGCCGGCGAGGATGCCATGGTACCGAAACCGCCTCTTGCACGGTGGACCAGGGCATTTGATGCTATTCAATCAATAGCTGCATGCGATTTACCCATCAGCGTTTGAGGCCGATTTCATGCTTTTTTGTGCCGCCCCAGTGCGCCGGCCCCGCGCGGGCCGCGGCGCTGCCCCGGGCGCCTACGCAGCACTGCGTAAGGGAATACGTGAGCAAGTGTAACGAAGCTGTGCCCTAGAGTGGCTTCGTGCTTGGCATGCGGCCAGGCCGTGTCTTTTTTGGAGAAGCTTCCAATGGCAGTGTCCCCCGCGATCAACCGTTCTGTGGCACGCCGCGTGACGTTCCTGGCCATGGCCCTGGTGGCGCTGGTGCTGCTGCTGGTCGGGCTGGCGATGGCGGTGCTGACCGAGCGCAGCACGCGCGCCCAGGTCGTGCGCAGCGTCGGCGACACCGCGCAGAGCGTCGCGCAGTCGCTGGACGCGGCCGATGCGACCAACCGCGAACTGGTGCAGCGCACCATGAAAGGCTTCCAGCGCTATTTCGAGCCCACCATGGAGCTCGACGAGGCCACGGGCGAGCTGCGCAGCTTCGGCGCGCTGGTCAACGAGGACTATGGCCCGGTCGACAAATTCGCCACCGAGACCGGCGGCATCGCCACGGTGTTCGCCAGGCAGGGCGAGGACTTCATCGGCATCACCACCTCGGTCAAGAACGCGCAGGGCGAGCGCCAGCTGGGCACGGCGCTGGAGCGCACCGATCCGGCCTATGCGCGCGTGCGGGCCGGTGAGGCCTACGTCGGCCGCACCGTGGTGGGCGGCAAGCCCTACATGGGCTACTACCTGCCCGTCAAGAGCCCGCAGGGCCAGCCGGTGGCCCTGCTGTTCATCGGCAACGACATCAGCGTGTTCGAGGCGATGTTCGAGAAACAGGTGGCTCAGACGCGATTCTTCGAGCACGGTGGCGTCTACGTGATCGACCCGCGCGGGTCGCTGGGCCAGGCCGTGTTCGTGGCCCACCCCACGGCGCGCGGCCAGAAGGTGCTCGAGGTGTCTGCCGCGGCGCGGCCGTTTTTTGAAGCGCTGGCCGGCGCCGACGACGGCTTTGTGCGCGCAGCCGCGAGCGTGCGCAGCGCCGACGCGGCCCAGCCGTGGGCGCTGCTGCGCAAGACGGCAAGCGGCTGGTGGGTGGTGGCCGAGGTGCCCGACGGCGAAGCCATGGCCAGCCAGCACCAGATCACGCGGGCGGTGTGGGCCATGATGGCGCTGGCCGTGGCGCTGCTGGCCGTCGGCCTGTTCGTGGTGCTGCGCCGCGGCGTGAGCCAGCCGCTGCGCGAGCTCACCCAGGCCATCACCCAGGTGGCGCAGGGCGACCTGACCGAGGCCTTCCGCACCACGCGGCGCGACGAGATCGGCGCGCTGGTGCAGGAGGTCGAAGGCCTGCGCCAGCGCTACGTGCACATGCTGCAGCAGGTGCGCACCGCGGTGGACAGCATCACCACCGCCAGCGCCGAGATCGCCACCGGCAACCAGGACCTGTCCAGCCGCACCGAACAGACCGCCAGCAGCCTGCAGCAGACCGCGCAAAGCATGGAGCAGCTCACCGCCACCGTGCGCCAGTCGGCCGACGCGGCGCGCCAGGCCAACGCGCTGGCCGGCTCCGCCGCCGAGGTGGCCGCACGCGGCGGCCTGGCCGTGGGCCAGGTGGTCAGCACCATGGGCGACATCCACCACAGCTCGCGCAAGATCGCCGACATCATCGGCGTGATCGATTCGATCGCGTTCCAGACCAACATCCTCGCGCTCAACGCCGCCGTCGAGGCGGCGCGCGCGGGCGAGCAGGGCCGCGGCTTTGCGGTCGTCGCCAGCGAGGTGCGCAGCCTGGCGGGCCGCTCGGCCGATGCCGCGCGCGAGATCCGCCAGCTCATCGGCGACTCGGTCGAGAAGGCCGAGTCGGGCGCGCGCCTCGTGAAAAACGCCGGCACCACGATGGACGAGATCGTCGGTTCGGTGCAGCGCGTGGGCCAGATCATCGGTGAGATCACCGCGGCGGCGGCCGAGCAGGCCGGCGGCATCGGCCAGGTCAACACGGCCGTCAACCAGCTCGACCAGATGACGCAGCAGAATGCCGCGCTGGTCGAGCAGAGCGCGGCCGCAGGCCAGAGCCTGAGCGAGCAGGCGCAGCGCCTGGCCAGCGCGGTGCAGGTGTTCCGACTGCCGCAGGGGCAGCCTGCTCTGGCGCACGCGCCGGCCCGCGCGGCGGGCAAGCCGCTGGCGGCGCTGCAGGCTCCGCACTGACCGCCCCGGCGCGGGCGGCGGCGGGGCACGCGCATCGTTTATCCTGGCGCCCCCCGTTTCACCGCCCCGCCATGACCGCCGATGTTCCCACCCTGCTGCTGATGGTGATCGTGTCTTCGGTCGTCATGGCCGCGGCGCTGCTGGTGCTGGGCTGGGGCCGGCGCCAGGACGGGTTGCAGCTCTGGGCGGCGGCGCTGCTCGTGAGCGCCGTGGGCTATGCGCTGTACCTGCTGCGCGGGCGCATTCCGGATGCCTGGTCGGTGGTGCTGGCCAACGCACTGCTGTCGGCCACCTTGTCGGGTCTGCTGGCGGCGGTGCACCGCTTCCAGGACCGGCCGCAGCGGGGGGCGGTGCTGGTGGTCCCGCCCGTGGCCACCGCGCTGTTGATGGCCCTGTTCCAGGACAGCTTTGCGCTGCGCGTGGCCGTGTCGGCGGCGTTGATGGCGGCCCAGGTGCTGTGGGTGCTGCACGCCCTGCAAGCCCCGGGCACGGCCGGCCGGGGGGCCCGGCTGCTACGGGCGGGTCTGGCGCTGGAGGCGGCCGTGCTGCTGCTGCGCAGCGCCTGGGCCGCCGCTTTTGCCGGTGAGGGCGCCACGCTCTTGCAGAGCCATGCGGTGCACACGCTGACCTTCATGACGGCCTTCATCGCGCTGCTGGTCACCTCCATGGGCTTCGTGTTCATGGGCAAGGACCGCGCCGACGGCATCAACCGCCGCCTGGCCGCGCAGGACGAGCTGACCGGTGTGGCCAACCGCCGCGCCATCATCGCGGCGCTCGACCGCGACGTCGCACGCGCCCAGCGCACGCGCGAGCCGATGGCGCTGATGATGCTCGACGTCGACCACTTCAAGCAGGTCAACGACCGCCACGGCCACCTGGCAGGCGACGCGGTGCTGCGCACGGTGGCCGGCGTGCTGCGCCAGCGCGTGCGCGCGCAGGACATCATCGGGCGCTACGGCGGCGAAGAGTTCCTGGTGGTGCTGCCCGACACCACGCAGGAAGGCGCACACGACCTGGCGCTGCAGCTGTGCGAGGCGGTGCAGGCCGCGCCGTGCCAGTGGGACGGCGTGCCGATACCGGTCACGGTGAGCATCGGCGTGGTGGGGGGGCGCCTTGCGGCGTCGGACCACTGGGACCTGCTGGTGCACGCGGCCGACAGCGCCCTCTACCGCGCCAAGCAGGGCGGGCGCAACCGGGTCGGGCTGGCGCCGGGGGTCGAGCGCGTGGTGCGCCGCGCGGATGCGGCCGACTGTCCCACGACCTTTCCGTCGTTGCTGTGAAGCGGCGCGGGGCAAGGCACCCCGCCGCGCCTTGTGGTCGAATAAGCGTTTTGACCGCCCGAGGAGCCTCGCCATGAACGCCCGCGTCCCCCCCACCGCCCTGGAGCCCGCACAAGCCTTGGACCACGTCAGCCGGGTCTGGGACGAGAGCATCGTGCCGCAGCTGACCGACTACATCCGCATTCCCGCCAAGTCGCCGATGTTCGCGCCCGACTGGGAGCAGCAGGGCCTGCTCGATGCCGTGGTGCGCAACGCCGCCGCCTGGGTCGGGTCGCAGAAGGTGGCCGGTTTGACCTTCGAAGTGGTGCGCCTGCCGGGGCGCACGCCGGTGCTGTTCTTCGAGGTCGCGGCGACGCAGCCGCAGTCCAGCCAGAGCGTGCTGATGTACGGCCACCTCGACAAGCAGCCCGAGTTCTCGGGCTGGCGCAGCGACCTGGGGCCCTGGACGCCGAAATACGAAGACGGCAAGCTCTACGGCCGCGGTGGCGCCGACGACGGCTATGCGGTCTACGCCAGCATCGCCGCCGTCCAGGAGTTGAAGCGCCAGGGCGTGCCGCACCCGCGCATCGTCGGCCTGATCGAGACCAGCGAAGAAAGCGGCTCGCGCGACCTGCTGCCCTATATCGACGCCTTGAAGGGCCGCCTGGGCGACGTGGCGCTGGTGATCTGCCTCGACAGCGGCGCCGGCAACTACGACCAGCTGTGGCTCACCACCAGCCTGCGCGGCATGGCGGCCGGCACGCTCAAGGTCGAGATCCTCACCGAAGGCGTGCACTCGGGCGATGCCTCGGGCCTGGTGCCCTCGTCGTTCCGCATCATGCGCCAGGTGCTCGACCGGCTCGAGGACAGCGCCACCGGCCGCCTGCTGCCGGCCAGCTTCCACTGCGAGGTGCCGGCCGAGCGGCTGGCGCAGGCGCGCGCCACGGCGGCCATCCTGGGCGACGAAATCACCAAGCGCTTTCCGTGGGCGCACTACGACTGCGGCGGCTCCACCACCTTTGCGCTGCCGACAACCACCGACCCGGTGCAGGCCCTGCTCAACCGCACCTGGCGGCCCACGCTCAGCGTGACCGGCGCCGAGGGCTTTCCGGCGCTGCAGGACGCCGGCAACGTGCTGCGCCCCTACACCGCGTTCAAGCTGTCGCTGCGCCTGCCGCCGCTGGTGGACGCGGCGGCCTGCGTGCAGGAGATGAAGGCGCTGCTCGAAGACAACGCGCCCTACCAGGCCAAGGTCACCTGGGAGGGCGCCAGCAGCGCCAACGGCTGGAACGCCCCGATCACGGCGCCGTGGTTCCAGAGCGCGCTCGACGCGGCCAGCCAGGCGCACTTTGGCGCGCCCTGCGGCACCATCGGCCAGGGCGGCACGATTCCGCTCATGGGCATGCTGAGCCAGGGCTTCCCGGATGCGCAGATGATGGTCTGCGGCGTGCTCGGCCCCAAGAGCAACGCGCACGGCCCGAACGAATTTCTGCACGTGCCCTATGCCAAGAAGCTCACCGCCGCCGTGGCCGAGGTGATCGCCAGCCTGCCAGCGGCCGCCTGAGCTTGGCGCACGGGCCTGTGCCCGGGCGCTGCTGCCGCACCGCCAAAGGCCCCCGCCATGTTTGACACCCCCGACACGACCCTGAGCACCGTCACGGCCCGCGATGGCGAAAGGCTTGCCGTGTACGACTGGCGCCTGACCGAAGGCGCGGCGCCGCGCGGCACCGTGCTGCTGGTGCACGGCCTGGGCGAGCACGCGGGCCGCTACGTCGGCGTGGCGCAGCGCCTCAACGCCTGGGGCTTTGCGGTGCGCGGCTACGACCAGTACGGCCACGGCCGCTCGGGCGGGCCGCGCGGCGGCCTCCCGTCCGACCTGCGCCTCGTGCACGACCTGGCCGACCTGATCGACGCCACGCGCAGCCGCATGGCGCTAGGCGCGCCGCTGGTGCTGCTGGGCCACAGCATGGGTGGGCTGGTGGCGGCGCGGCTCGTGGCGTTGAAGCTGCGCGCGGTCGATGCGCTGGTGCTGTCGTCGCCCGCGTTCGACGCCGGCCTGAATGCGGGGCAAAAGCTGCTGCTGGCGGCATTGCCGCGCATCGCCCCCAACCTGCGCTTGGGCAACGGGCTCGACGCGCAGTACCTGTCGCACGATCCGGCCGTGGTCGCGGCCTACCGGGCCGACCGGCTGTGCCACGACCGCATCAGCGCGCGCCTGGCGCGCTTCATTGCCGAGGGCGGCCCCGCGACGGTCGCGCAGGCCGCGCACTGGCGCGTGCCCACGCTGCTGCTGTGGGCCGGCGCCGACCGGCTCGTGAACCCGGCCGGCAGCGCCGCGTTTGCCGCCGCGGCGCCGCCGGCGGCAGTGCGCTCGCAGTGCTTTGCGGCGCTGTACCACGAGCTGTTCAACGAAACGCCCGAGCGCGCCGCGCCGGTGTTCGACCGCCTGCGCCAGTGGCTGGACGCGCACGCCGCCTGACGGTCCAGGGTTTTGGGCCAAAACAGCCTCAAACGCTTACCTGTCAAGCGCTGGCAGCTCTTATTTTCGAAGCAAACTGCCGAGCCTGCCCAGCAGGTCGCCGGCGTTGCCCAGGCCCTCGGCGGGGGCCTGGCCGTTGGGCGTCAGGTGGTCGATCAGGCCGGGCAGGACCTGCGACAACTGGGTGGCCGCCTCGCCCTGGCCCACGCCGAGCTTGGCGCCCAGCTGCGACAGCGTGTCGCTGCCCAGCACCTCGGTGAGCTGCTCGCCCGACACGGGCTGGTTGGCGCCCGTGCCCACCCACGAGTGGGCCACGTCGCCCAGGCCGGCCTGCTGGAACTTGGACATCAGCCCGCCCAGGCCGCCGTGCTCGCCGTCGTTGCCGAGCAGGCCGGCCACGGCCTGCAGCAGCTGCGGGTGGCTGGTCGCGAGTCCGATCAAGCCGCCGAGTCCCCCCAAGGCACCGAGTCCGGCGCCGCCGCCCGGGCGGTCTTCCGGGGGAGACGGGTTCGACACCGCACCCAAAACAGAATCAAGTAAGCCCATGCTGTTCTCCAAAAAGAGGGGGAGAGACCAGTGTGCGGCAAGCGGCCGCCGAGCGTGTGTGCGTTTGTCTCTGCGGCGCGGGAGGGGCCGGGCGGGACCGGGTGCCTGGCATGTCCGAGTGCCGGCCTCGGGTATCTGGGCGCGGCTTGACAAGGATCAGGGCGTGCCGCGCCAGGCTGCGTATCGTGCCGGGTGTGCGGTGGCGCCCCCCGGCGCCCGCCTTTTTGACGTCCCTTCCAGCGCATGCAAGACCCCACCACGCTCCCCGCTGCCGCCGCGCCACCCGGGCCCGCTCCGGCACCGCTTGAACTCGTCTGCCCGGCCGGCAGCCTGCCCGCGCTCAAGGCCGCGGTCGACCACGGCGCCGACTGCGTCTACCTGGGCCTGCGCGACGCCACCAACGCGCGCAACTTCGCGGGCCTGAACTTCGACGAAGCGGCGATTGCCAACGGCATCGCCTATGCCCACGCCAAAGGCGCCAAGGTCTTCATGGCGCTCAACACCTACCCGCAGGCCGGCAACCCCGGCCTGTGGCGCAGTGCGCTCGACCAGGCTGCGCAGCTGGGCGTCGACGCCGTGATCCTGGCCGACCCGGGGCTGATGCAGTACGCCGCGCACAAGCACCCGCGCCTGCGCCTGCACCTGTCGGTGCAGGGCTCGGCCACCAACTACGACGCGATCAACTTCTACCGCGAGCAGTTCGGCATCGTGCGCGCGGTGCTGCCGCGCGTGCTCTCGCTCGAGCAGGTGCGCCAGGTCATCGAGCGCACGCCGGTCGAGATCGAGGTGTTCGGCTTCGGCAGCCTGTGCGTCATGGTCGAGGGGCGCTGCGCGCTGTCGTCCTATGTGACGGGCGAGTCGCCCAACACGCACGGCGTGTGCTCGCCGCCCAAGGCCGTGCGCTGGGTCGAGACTCCGCAGGGCCGCGAGTCGCGCCTGAACGGCGTGCTGATCGACCGCTATGCGCCCGGCGAGAACGCCGGCTACCCGACGCTGTGCAAGGGCCGCTTTGACGTGGGCGACGACCAGAACTACTACGCCATCGAAGAGCCCACCAGCCTCAACACGCTCGAACTGCTGCCCCAGCTCATGAAGATGGGCGTGCGCGCCCTCAAGGTCGAGGGCCGCCAGCGCAGCCCCGCCTATGTGGCGCAGGTCACCAAGGTCTTGCGCGAGGCCATCGACCAGTGCAGCGCCAACCCGCACCGCTACGCGCCCAAGCCCGCCTGGATGGCTAGCCTCGACCAGGTCGCCGAAGGCCAGCAGCACACGCTGGGCGCCTACCACCGCCCCTGGAAATGACGATGAACCCCTCCCTGCAACTCTCGCTCGGCCCGCTGCTCTACTACTGGCCGCGCCACACCGTGCTGGCCTTTTACGAGGCCATCGCGCACACCGCCATCGACACTGTCTACCTCGGCGAAACCGTGTGCTCGCGCCGCCACGAGCTGCGCCTGCCCGACTGGCTCGACATTGCCGCGCGCCTGCGCGCTGCCGGCAAGCAGGTCGTGCTCTCGACCCAGGTGCTGCTCGAATCGGGCGCCGAGGTCGGCACCATGCACAAGATCGCCGCCAACCCCGATTACCTGGTCGAGGCCAACGACATGGGGGCGGTGCAGCGCCTGGCTGGCCGGCAGCCCTTCGTCGCCGGGCCGCAGCTCAACCTCTACAACCTGCCGTCGCTCGCGTGGATGGCGGGCCTGGGCGCGCGCCGCTGGGTCATGCCGCTGGAGATGCGGCGCACCGACCTGGCCGTGCTGCAGCAGGGCCGCCCGGCCGGCCTGCAGACCGAGGTGTTTGCCTATGGCCGCATGCCGCTCGCGTATTCGGCGCGCTGCTTCACGGCGCGCCACCGCAACCTGCCCAAGGACGACTGCCGCTTCAGCTGCCTCGACCACCCCGACGGCCTGCTGCTGCAAACGCGCGAGAGCGCGCATTTCCTCGTGCTCAACGGCACGCAGACGCAGTCGGCGCGCGTCTACAACCTGATCGATGCGCTGCCCGAGCTGCAGGCGCTGGGCGTGGACCTGGTGCGCCTGAGCCCGCAGGCCGAGCACATGGCCGAGGTGATCGCGCTGTTCGACGCCGTGCGCTGCGGCACGCTGGCGCCGTTTGATGCGCACGCGCGCCTGCAGCCGCTCCTGCCCGGGCAGGGCTGCAACGGCTATTGGCACGGCCAGCCGGGGCTCGACCAGGTCGCGCCCGGCGCCGGCGTGCCGGCCTGAGCCCCATGGCCTGCGCGCAATCTCAAGCTAAATCGGCCTGCGGCGCATGCACAGCAAGCGCTGACAGCTATCAAAGAAGGAGTTGCCGGCGCGCCGCACCACCCTGCCGCGCGCCGGCCTCCACCGCCTGAAAGGCTTCCATGCACCCGTCTTCCTCCCCCGTGGCCTCGCCCCCGCCGTTCCCGACCACCGTGCCCGCGCCCGTGGCGGCCGTGCTCGCGCGCCTGCCGGCGTACCCCGCGGCGCTGCTGCTGACGACGGCGCTCAACGTCGGCGTGGCGCGCCAGCTGCCCGGCGACGTGGCGGCGCGGCTGCTGCACAAGCGCCTGCGCATCCAGGTGCGCGACGCGCGCGTCACGCTCGACTTCACCTGGACCGGCGGCGCCTTTGCCCCGCGCGCGCGCCACGCCGACACCGACCTGTGCATCAGCGCGAGCGCCCACGACTTCCTGCGCCTCGCGCAGCGCCAGGAAGACCCCGACACGCTGTTCTTCAGCCGCCGCCTGGCGATGGAGGGCGACACCGAGCTGGGCCTGGTCGTCAAGAACACGCTCGACGCGCTGGAGCTGCCCGTGCTCGACCTGCAGCAGTGGGCGCCGCGCCAGCTGCTCGCGCGCCTGGCGCTGCTGCGCCCCGGAGCGCGGCCATGAGCGCGGCCGCCGCTGCGCGCCCGCTGGTCTATGCCTGCTCGGGCTGCTCGAGCGCCGCGCAGCTGGCCAACCACGTCGCCGTGCGCCTGGACCGCAGCGGCGTGGCCGAGATGTCGTGCATCGCCGGCGTCGGCGGCGACGTCGCCAGCCTCGTCAAGACCGCGCGCTCGGGCCGGCCCATCCTCGCGCTCGACGGCTGCGCGCTGGTCTGCGTCCACAGCAGCTTGGCGCGCCACGGCATCGTGCCCGCGCGCCACTACCAGCTGCAGCAGTATGGCGTCCGAAAGCGCCAGCACGAGGACTTCGACCCCGAGCAGGCGCAGCAGGTGCTCGACCGTGTGGTGCAGGACCTGCGCGCGCAGCCGCTGGTGCCGGCGTCCGCTGTCGCTGTCTCCGCTGCAGGCGCAGGAGCCCGGCCATGAGCGCCGCCCCCGCGCCGCGCCGCATCGTCGTCGCCATCTCGGGCGCCAGCGGCGCCGTCTATGGCGCGCGCCTGCTGCAGGTGCTGCAGGAATTGCCCGGCATCGAATCGCACCTGGTGGTCTCCGACGCCGGCTGGCGCAACCTGCAGCACGAGCTCGACATGGACCGCGCCGCCGTCGAGGCCCTGGCGCACGAGGTGCACGACGTGCGCAACGTCGGCGCCGCCATTGCCAGCGGCTCGTTCCAGTGCGCCGGCATGGTGATCGCGCCGTGCTCGATGCGCACGCTCGCCGCGGTGGCGCACGGCCTGTCGGACAACCTGCTGACGCGCGCCGCCGACGTGGTGCTCAAGGAGCGCCGCCGCCTGGTCCTGCTGGTGCGCGAGTCGCCGCTGCACTTGGCGCACCTGCGCAACATGGTGGCCGTGACCGAGATGGGCGCCATCGTTTGCCCGCCGCTGCCGGCGTTCTATCTGCGCCCGACGAGCGTGGGCGACATCGTGGACTACAGCGTGGCGCGCGCGCTCGATTTGCTCGATGTGCCGCACGCGTTGGCGCCGCGTTGGGAGGGGTTGGCGTTGCCGGAATGACGGCTGTGATTGGCTGTGTTTTTTGCTCTGTGCCTTTTGCTGAG
>NZ_MWOM01000112.1:0-6086 GCF_012931925.1 Acidovorax sp. SRB_24 | reverse complement strand
TGCGTCCATGCAAAGACAGCGCTGCGCCCGTAACATCGCCTGCGCTTGCATTTCGCCCGTATCGGGTCAACCAAGGAGAAAACGATGTTCAGTCATGTGATGGTGGGTGTGAACGATCTGGAAAAGTCGAAGGCGTTTTACGACGCGCTTTTGGGCACGCTGGGCATCGCCCCAGGGTTTGCCAACAAGAACCGCTATTTCTACCGCAGCGGGGGCAACACCTTTGCCATCACTACGCCCATCAACGGCGACTCGGCATGCCACGGCAATGGCAGCACTCTCGGTTTCACCGCGCAGTCCATCGAGCAGGCAGACGCCTGGCATGCCGCGGGCATTGCCAACGGCGGCACCCCCTGCGAAGACCCGCCGGGCTTTCGCGAAGGCCCGGGCGGCACGCTGTACCTGGCGTACCTGCGCGACCCGGACGGCAACAAGATCTGCGCGCTGCACCGGCCGCCCAAGGCGGCCTGAAGCAGGGCCGAAGTGGCCGCGTCGCCGGGCGAGCGGCCGCTCGCGCCTGACGGGGTGCAGGCCAGGCCGGGTGGGGCCTCTGGCCCTTGTCACAACCACAGCGGCCAGCACGGGCAGTACCGGGCATCCGTTTTTCTTCTGCGACCGATCGAAGGACAGCCATGAAATCCATCCAGCTCCAGCACCCTGGCGGCCTCGACCGCCTGCACCTGGTCGACCTGCCCGCACCCGGCGCGCCCTTGGCGGGCGAGATCCAGGTGCGCATCCATGCCAGCTCGCTCAATTACCACGATTTGGGGGTGGTGGCGGGCAACGCCCGTGCCGCCGACGGCCGCATTCCCATGGCCGATGGCGCCGGGGTGGTGACCGCCGTGGGCGCGGGTGTGACCGAGTTCACCGTGGGCGATGCCGTGGTGTCCTGCTTCTTTCCGCACTGGCAGTCGGGCCGCAACGTGCCCTTCACCTTTGCCACCGTGCCCGGCGACGGCGTGGACGGCTTTGCGCGTGAGCAGGTCAACATGCCGGTCAACGCCTTCACCCATGCGCCCCAGGGCTACAGCCACGAGGAAGCGGCCACGCTGACCACGGCCGGCCTGACGGCCTGGCGTGCCCTGGTCGTGGATGCCCGCGTGCAGCCCGGCGACACCGTGCTGGTGCTGGGCACGGGCGGTGTTTCCATTTTTGCGCTGCAGATGGCCAAGGCCATGGGTGCGCGCGTGATCGCCACCACGTCGAGCGAAGCCAAGAAGCAGCGCCTGCTGCAGCTGGGCGCCGACACCGTCATCCACTACCTGGAGCAGCCCGAGTGGGGCGATGTGGTCCTGGCCGCCACCAGCGGGCGCGGTGTGGACCTGGTGGTTGAGGTCGGCGGTCCGGCCACGCTGCCCCAGTCCATCCGCGCCTGTGCGCCGGGTGGCCACATCGCGCTGATCGGCGTGCTCACCGGCTTTGCCGGCGCCGTGCCCACGGCGGAGCTGATGCGCAAGCAGCAAACCCTCAAAGGCCTGATCGTCGGCAACCGCGAGCAGCAGCAGGACATGGTGCGCGCGCTGGAGCAATGGAGCTGGCGCCCCGTGATCGACAGCAGCTACCCGCTCGAGCAAATGGCCGAGGCCTTCGCCCACCAGAAGGACGGCAAGCACTTCGGCAAGATCTGCCTGCGCTACTGAGCGTGCAGCCAAGATCCCGCGGCAGCGCCCGCGGGTGGCCGGCGCCGGGACCGATGCCGCGGCAGTGACAGCAAAATTGATAGCTGCAAGCGTATGCTGCGCCTGGGCTGGCATCCAAAAACACCGTAAATACCGCAGCGCCCCATGGCGGCGCCGGCTGGGCCATACTTGCCGGCCTGCGGTCCCATCCCGGGGCCGGCCGACAAGGAGCATGCGTGCAATCTGCGAGTGACCAGTGGTTCGACGAGGCGTACTACCAGCGCTATTACTTCGATAAGAAGACCAGCGTGGTCGACCCCGAGCATGTCGAGCGGCTGGGTGCGTTCGTCTGCAGCTACCTCAAGTACCTGCGTGTGCCGGTGCGCCGCGTGCTCGATGTGGGCTGCGGCATCGGGCTGTGGCGCGATGTGGTCGCGCGGCATTTTCCGCTGGCGTCGTTCCATGGCGTCGAATACAGCGCATACCTGTGCGAGCGCTTTGGCTGGGAGCGCGGCTCGGTGGTCGACTACCAAGCGGCCGAGCCGTTTGACTTCGTCATCTGCCAGGGCGTGCTGCCCTACCTGAGCGCATCTGACCTGCAGCGCGCGCTGCGCAACTTGGCGCCGCTGTGCCGGGGCGCGCTGTACGTCGAGGCGGTCTCGCGCGAGGACTGGGAGCGCGACATCCTCGACGAGACGCTGACCGACCCGCGCCTGTTCCGGCACCGTGCGCAGCTGTACCGGCGCGGCCTCTCGAACGGCTTCATCGAGCTGGGCGGCGGTATGTGGCTGAGCCGCCAGGCCGAGGTGCCGCTGTTCGAGCTCGAATGCGCGGGCGGCCGGTGAGCGTGGCCGACGCCGCCACCCCCAGCGCCGCCGTGGGCCACGCGGTGTCGCGCCTGCGCACCGAACGGCTGGCGCGCAGCGCCAAGCCCTTCCTGGCGCGCGGCGGCTCGCGCGTGGCGCGCTGCGCGGGGTGCCGCGTGGCCGCGAGCCACTGCCTGTGCGCGCTGCGCCCGCCCGTGCCGACGCGCGCCGGCGTCTGCCTGCTGATGGCCGACATCGAGCCGCTCAAGCCCAGCAACACGGGCTGGCTGATTGCCGACGTGGTGGCCGACACCTTTGCGTTCGGCTGGGCGCGCACTGAGGTCGATCCGGCCTTGCTGGCGCTGCTGGCCGACCCGCAGTGGCAGCCGGTGCTGGTGTTTCCGGGAGAGTTCGTGGCGCCCGAGCGCGTGGTGACCGAGGTGCCGCTGGGCGCGGCCTGCGGCGGCCCGCTGGCGCCCGAAGGCCGGCGCCCGCTGTTCGTGCTGCTCGATGCCACCTGGCCTGAGGCGCGCAAGATGTTCCGCAAGAGCCCGTACCTCGACCTTCTGCCGGTGCTCAGCCTGCGGCCCGAGCAGCTCTCGCGCTACCGCCTGCGCCGCTCGCGGTGCGCCGAGCACCTGTGCACGTCCGAGGTGGCGGCGCTGTGCCTGGAGCTCGCCGGCGAGACCCACGCGGCGCAGACGCTGGAGGCCTACCTCGACGTGTTCACGGGCCACTACCTGCAGGCCAAGAACCAGCAGCCGGTGGACTGGAACGATGCGGCGCATGCGCGCCTGCAGGGCCTCAGCGGGCCGGGCGCTGGGCTGGAGGCACAGGCGCTGGACCGCGCTGCACAAGGCGGGCCAACGCCGCTGGGCGGCACCGCGACTTAATCAAATTCGATAGCTGTTAGCGCTTTACCCATCAGCGTTTGTGGCTGATTTCACGGTATTTTCAGAAACCTGCACCGGGCTGCGCCAGATAGGCGCGCTCCTCGGCCGTGCTCTCGCGCCCGAGGATGGCGTTGCGGTGCGGAAAGCGGCCAAAGCGCGCGATCACGTCCTGGTGCTGGCGCGCGTAGTCGAGCGCGCTGGCCAGCAGCGCCTGGGTGTCCGGCGTGGCCTCGGCGGCCAGTTCGGTGAAGGCCTGCACGCTGCGCGCCTGCAGCGCCGGGTCTTCGGCGTGCTCGAGCGGCAGGTACAGAAAGGTGCGCGCCACGGTGGGCAGGGCGCGGTCGTGGCCTTCGGCGATGGCCTGCAGCGCGATGGCCAGCGCCTGCGCGTCGCCGGCAAAGCTCTGGGGCGCGCCGCGGTGCACGTTGCGCGTGAACTGGTCGAGCACGATGGCGAGTGCCAGGCTGCCCCAGGGGCCGCACGCCCAGGTGTCGAGGCGCCCGGCCAGCGCCTCGTCGACCAGCGCGCCAAAGCGCCGGGCGATGTCGGCATCGACCGCGTCCGACTTCGTGAACCACAGGCTTTGCCGCGTGAGCGCGCTGGCGTCGGTGGGCACCTCGGCGCCGAGCCAGAACGCCAGCACCTCGGCGATGCGCGGATCGGCGGCGGACTTCGGGGGCAGGGACGGCGGGGTGGGCATGGCGGCAGGTCTCCGGGGTGGCGCCGGTCGGCGCGAAGGGCCATTGTGCGGCGCTTCACGGCGCGCCGCCCGGCGCCACCGGGTGCGCGGAGATCAGTCCGCGCGGATGCCTGCCTTGGCGACGATGTCCTTCCAGCGCTTTTGCTCGCTGGCGATGAACGCGGCGAACTGCTCTGGCGTTTCTCCACCGGGCACGGCGTCTTCGTGCGCAAAGCGCTCTGCGACGGCGGGCGACTTGAGCGCGGCGGCGCAGGCCAGCTGCAGGCGCTTGACCACGTCGGGCGGCGTGCCCGCGGGGGCCAGCATGCCGTACCACTGAACCGACTCGAAGCCCGGGTAGCCGGACTCGGCTACGGTGGGCATCTGGGGCAGTGACGGCAGGCGCGCCTTGGTGCCGGTGGCGATGCCGCGCAGCGTGCCCTTCTTGATGTGCGTGCCCAGCGCCGGGGTGCCCGCCGAGAACAGCTGGATGCGCCCGGCCATCAGGTCGTTGAGCGCCGGGCCCGTGCCGCGGTAGGGAATGTGCGTGGCCTTCAAGCCGGTGGTGAGCTTGAGGTATTCCATCGCCAGGTGCCCGGCGCTGGCGTTGCCGGCCGAGGCGTAGTTGAGTTCGGTCGGGTTTTTCTTGCTGTACTCGACCAGCTCTTGCAGGTTGTTCGCGGGCACGCTGGGGTGGGCCACGAACAGGCTCGGCACCTTGACGAACAGCGTGACGGGAACGAAGTCCTTGTTCACGTCGTAGCCGGGGTTGTTGTAGATGAACGGGTTCACCGCCAGCGAGCCCACGTGGCCCTGGATGAGCGTGTAGCCATCGGCCGGTGCGCGCGCGGTCTCGAGCATCGCGGGAATGCCGCCGCCGCCGGCCTTGTTGTCCACCATGACGGTGGTGCCGAGGATGCGCGTGAGTTCATGGGTGACCGCACGGCCGACGATGTCCGAGGTGCCGCCGGGCACGAACGGCACGATGAAGCGCACGGTGCGGCCCTTGGAGGGCCAGGCCGCATTCTGGGCGTGCACGACGGTCGCGGGCAGGGCCGCGGCCGCGCCGGCAGCCAGCAGCGTGCGGCGCGTGAGGTAGTGGGGTTCAGTCATCAGGACTCCTGTGATTTGTGGTTATTTGTGGTTGGGGATGCGCACCCTGGACGGGGTGCTGCGCGGGTCAGTCGGGTTTGACGTCCAGCTGTTTCACCACCTGGGTCCAGGTGGCGATTTCCTTGGCGATCAGCGCCTTGAATTCCGCCGGGCTGCCGCCCGCGGGTTCGGCGCCGTCGGCCTGGAATTTCTTCGGCGTGGCGGGCAGGGCCAGCACCTTGTTCACTTCGGTGTTGATGCGCTGGACGATGTGCGCGGGCAGGCCTTTGGGCCCGATCAGGCCGTACCACAGCGTGACGTCGTAGCCGGGGTAGCCCGACTCGGCAATCGTCGGCACCTGGGGCAGCGCGCTCAGGCGCTTGGGCGTGGTGACGGCGAGCGCCCGCAGCTTGCCCGCGCTGACGTGCGGCAGCGCGCTGGCCGTGGCGGCGAAGTACACGTCCACCTGTTTGCCCAGCATGTCGTTGAGTGCCGCGCCGCCGCCCTTGTAGGGGATGTGGTTCATCTGCACGTCGGCGCGGTTGGCGAATTCGGCGGCGGCCAGGTGCAGCGCGCTGCCCTTGCCCGACGAGGCATAGGTCAGGTGGCCCTTGCGCTCCCTGGCCGCCTGCGCGATGTCCTTCATGCTGTGGAAGCCCGAGTCGGGGTGCGTCACCACGAGCAGCGGCCCCGCCGAGATCTGGGCCACCGGCGTGATGTCGTTGACCGGGTCGAACTTGAGCTTGTAGAGGCTGGGGTTGACGGTGTAGCTCGCCGAGATCAGCGTGAAGGTGTAGCCGTCGGCCGGCGCGGCCAGGCCCGCCTCCACGCCAATCAGGCCGCCCGCGCCGGCCTTGTTTTCCACCACCACGGGCTGGCCCAGCGCGTTGGTCAGGCCCTGGGCGATGTAGCGGCCCACGATGTCGGCCCCGCCCCCGGGCACGAAGGTCACGATGAGCTTGATGGGCCGCGTGGGGTAGTCGGCGCCGGCGGCCGG
>NZ_MWOM01000050.1:1055-32268 GCF_012931925.1 Acidovorax sp. SRB_24 | reverse complement strand
CGCCGGGGCTGCGGGGACGGCGTTGGGCGCGACCGGGCGCGCCGGGGAGGGCTCTGGCTCTGGCGCGGGCGCACGGGCGGCCCGCTCGGCAGGGGCCGCGGCCGGGCTGGGCAGCCAGACCTGCACCCCCATTTCCTGCAGCATGGCGCGCTGGCGCGCATCGAGGGACAGGCTCATAGCGGGCGGCTCATGACAATGGCGTCCTCGCGCCCGCCGTCGGCGCAGGGGTAGTAGCGCTTGCGCTCGCCCACGCGGCGAAAGCCGTGGGCTTCATAGATCTTGCGCGCGCGTTCGTTGCCGGCGCGCACTTCGAGCCACAGCCACTGTGCGCCCAGGCCGCGCGCCCACAGCGCCAGCGCGTCCAGCAGCACGCGGGCCCAGCCCTGGCGCTGGAAGGCGGGCGCCACGGTGAGGTTCAGCAGGTGGGCCTCGTCCACGCCCTGCATCGCGACGAAGTAGCCCAGCAGCTGCTCGCCGCCCATCAGCAGCTGCACCTGGTAGCCGTTGGCCAGCGAGTCGATGAAGTTGCCGCGCGACCAAGGGTGGGAATAGGCCTGCTGCTCGACCGCCAAAAGCGCGTCCAGCCGGTCCAGCGTCAGCGGCTCTAGGCGCACCTCGGGGGTGCCGAACGGGGTGGGCAGGGCGCTCATGGCAGGGCAGGGGTGGTGAGGGCCGCCTGCGCGGCGCGTTCGGCCATGCGCTCGGCGGTGGTCTTGGCGACTTTGTCGCGGATGTAGCGCGGCAGGGCCTGGTCGGCGCTCAGGCCGCCGCCCGCCGCCAGCAGGCCCGGCGCCAGGCGCAGCAGGGCCGTGGCGGTGGGCAGCGCGTGCACGTGGGGCGCGAACGGCGCCAGGCGCTCGCCATAGGCGGCCAGGGCATTGCCGGCCACGGTCCAGCCAGCGGGGACCTGCACGGCCTCGGGTGCGCACAGGCCGAAGTCGCCGTCGCCCCGCCAGGCACCGGCCCGCCACTGGTAGCGCGCCACATAGACCTCGTCCATGCGCGCGTCCAGCACGGCCACCACCTGGGTGCAGCCGTGCTGCTGGCGCGCCTCCTCGGCCACGGCGGCCAGGGTGTCGACGGGCAGCACCGCCGTACCGCGCCCGCCGCCGGCGCCAAAAGCCAGGCCCTGGGCCACCGCGCAGGCCGTGCGCAGCCCGGTGAACGAGCCCGGGCCGCGCCCGAAGGTGATGGCATCGAGCGCGGCAAAGTCCAGGCCCGCCTCGGCCAGCAGGCGGCGCATGGCCGGGATCAGCGTGGCCGAGGCCTGGGCGCCGCCGGGCCCGGTGTGCTGCCACAGCGCGGCGCCGCGCGCCACGGCGATGGACAGGGTGTCGGTGCTGGTGTCGAAGGCAAGCAGGTTCATGGTGCGAAAGAGTCGGGGGCGGGCGGGGCCGGTGCCATGGCGCGGTGCGCCCAGCCCCGATTATCGGCGCTGGCCCAGGCGGCCGTGGCAGGCCCCGTAAACTGGCGCCATGTTGCCGCGTCTGTCCGTTTTCTGTGCACTGGCCGTGTCCTGGTGCGTGGCCGCTGCCGCGCCAGCGCCCTTGCCGCCCGGGGTCGACGCCGCGCTGGCGCGCGCCCAGGTGCCGCGCGACGCCATCTCGGTGCTCGTCGCCCCGGCCGAGGGCGGCGCCGCACCGCGCCTGGCGCACCGCGCGCAGGTGCCCATGAACCCGGCCTCGGTCATGAAGCTGGTCACCACCTTTGCCGGGCTGGACCTGCTGGGGCCGGCCTATGTGTGGAACACGCCGGTCTATGTGGACGGCGTGGTGCAGGGCGGCCGCCTGCGCGGCAACGTCTATCTCCGGGGCCAGGGCGACCCCAAGCTGGTCCTGGAGCGCCTGTGGCTGCTGCTGCGGCGCTTGCAGGGCCAGGGCATCCAGGCCATCGAGGGCGACATCGTGCTCGACCGCTCGGCCTTCGCGGTGCCGGCGCACGACCCGGCGCAGTTCGACGGCGAGCCGCTGCGGCCCTACAACGCCGCGCCCGATGCGCTGTTGATCAATTACAAGTCGGTGGTGATGGGGTTCGTGCCCGATGCGCTCGCCGGCCAGGCGCGCGTGCAGTTCGATCCGCCGCTGGCCGGCGTGCAGCTGCAGGCCGCGCTGCCGCTGGCGGCGCCGGGCGCGGCCTGTGGCGACTGGCGCGCCGGCCTGCGCGCCGAACTGTCCGACCCCGCGCGCATGGGCTTTGCCGGCGTCTATCCGGCCGCCTGTGGCGCGCGCAGCTGGGCCGTGGCCTATGCCGACCCGCGTGCCCATGCGGCGCGTGCCGTGGAGGGCCTGTGGCGCGAACTCGGCGGCCAGCTCACCGGCACGGTGCGCGAGGGCCCGGTGCCGGCGGGCCTGCAGCCCGCCTTCAGCGCCACTTCGCCGGCGCTGGCCGAGGTGGTGCGCGACATCAACAAATACAGCAACAACGTCATGGCGCAGCAGCTGTTCCTGACGCTGGCCCTGCACAAGAATGGCGTGGCGACCCCCGAGGGGGCGCGCGATGCGCTGCGCCAGTGGTGGCGCGGCCGCTTTGGCGACGCCGATCCGCCCGTGGTCGACAACGGCGCCGGCCTGAGCCGGGAGGCGCGCATCAGCGCCCAGGCCCTGGCGCGCATGCTGCAGGCCGCCTGGGCCGCGCCGGTGATGCCTGAGCTGCTGTCCTCCCTGCCCATCGCGGGCATGGACGGCACGCTGCGCCGCAGCCAGAGCCGCGCGGTGGGCAGCGCCCACCTCAAGACCGGCAGCCTGCGCGATGTGGCCGCCGTGGCCGGCTATGTGCATGCCGCCAGCGGCCGCCGCTATGTGCTGGTGGCCCTGGTCAACCACGCCAACGCACCGGCGGCGCGCGCTGCCTTCGATGCCCTGATCGACTGGACGGCGCACGACCAGTAAGCGCCCTGGCCAGAACACAGTTTTGGTTTTTCCGCCACCGGGTAGTTTCCCGGTGTGTGCAGCCTCTGCACAGGTCTACGATTTTTGTCATAAATCGCACGGTCGTGCTTTTTGTAACCTGACGGAGAACGCCTTGACCCTGAAAAACCAAACTTCCTGGGCCGCGCTGGCTGCCGCCTGCCTGCTGGCTGCGTGCGGCGGAGGTGGCTCGGACACCACGCCCGCCGCCCCAGTCACGTCGGTCAAGGTCATGGGCGACAGCCTGGCCGACAGCGGCACCTTCGGCTACAAGTTCACGGTGCAGGGCACGGCGCCCACAGGCGCAGGCTCGACCCCGATCTGGCCCGAACGCGTGGCCACGAGCTATGGCCGGTCGCTGTGCGCGCGCTACAGCTTCACCGGCGCGGCGTTTTCTGCCAATGCGGGTTGCACCAACTACGCGGTGGGGGGAGGGCGCATCAACAACTTCACCGCCCCCACGTCGCCCGTGTCCATCGTCCAGCAGCTCAAGGATGCGGCGATGGCCGGCTACGGTGCCGGCGATCTGGTGCTGATCGACGGCGGCGGCAACGACGCCGCCGACCTGATCGGTGCCTACCTCAAGGCCCCGAGCGACGGCGGCGCAACCTACAAGACCGTGCTGGGCACGGTGCTCGACGCCGCCACGGTGAACGCCGCGCTGGCCGCGGGCCCCTCGGGCCTGGCCCAGGTCGGTGGCGCCTACATGAAAGCGCTGGCCGCGCAGTTTGCCGCCACCATCCAGGCCACTGTGCTCGACAAGGGCGCACCGCGCGTGGCCGTGCTGAACATGCCGGGCATCACCAAGACGCCGCGCTTCCAGATGGTCCTGGGTTCGATTGCCCAGGCCAATGGCGCCGCCGCCGCAGCGCAGGCTGCCGCGCTGTTTGACGGCTGGATCCAGGCCTTCAATACCCAGCTGGCCGCCAGCCTCGCGGGCGACCCGCGCGTCGCCGTGGTCGACTTCTACACCTCTTTCCTGGACCAGGCCAACCACCCGGCGCAGTACCAGCTCACCAACGTCACCACGCCGGCCTGCCCCATCACGGGCGTGGGCGGCGACGGTCTGCCCACCTACACCTTCCCCACCTGCACCGCCGCCGCGCTGTCGGCACAGACACCGCCTGCCGGCGCCACGGGCGGTGCGAACTGGTGGCAGAGCTACGGCTTTTCCGACAGCTTTCACCCCACGCCGTACGGCCACCAACTGATCGGCGACCTGGTGTCGCGTTCGCTGTCCCGCGCCGGCTGGTTGTAAGCCGATTGCCATCCCTTTCCAGGAGTTTTCCATGCCATATCTTTCCAAGGCAGGTGGGGCCCTTGCAGTGCTCGCGCTCTGCGCCAGTGCCAGCGCGCAGGTTGCCGGCACCCTCAGCGTGCGCGTGGGCGCCACCCGCATCGCGCCGCAGGTCAAGAGCGGCGACCTGAGCGCCCCGAGCTTTCCGGGCACCACGATCGACGTGCACTCGGCCAGCGCCCTGACCGGCGGCCTCAACTACATGCTGACCGACCACTGGGCGGTCGACCTGCCTCTGGGCGTGCCGTTCAAGCACGACTTCGTGGGCGATGGCGCCATCGCCGGCGTGGGCAAGCTGGGCGAAACCAAGGTGTATCCCGCCACCTTGTTCGCGCAATACCGCTTTGGCGAAGCCCAGGCCAGGTTCCGCCCCTACGTGGGCCTGGGCGTGACCTACAGCCGGTTCTTCAAGACACGCACCACTGCGGCGCTCAGCGGCCTCACGGGCGGCACGCCGGCCAACCCGACCACCGCCAGCATCGACAACAAGTGGGGGCTGACGCCGCAGGTGGGCTTTGTCTGGAACTTCAACGAGCGCTGGTTCGTGGACGCGGCCTACTACAAGAGCTTCCTCAAGACCACGACCCAGCTCTCGTCGGGCCAGTCGATCACCCTGAAGCTCAACCCGAACGTGTTTGCGCTGGGCATTGGCTACCGCTTTTGAGCCCGGCCACACAACAAAAAGCCGACCCGGTAGGTCGGCTTTTTTGTGGGCGCTGCCGGCTTACCAGCGCGCGTGCAGCCGGTCGTAGGCGTAGGTGCCGAACAGGCGGTGTGCGGCCGGCGTGGCGTAGACGCGGTCTGCGAAGACGTACTTGGAGTAGTCGCTCACGCCGGGCAGCAGCGTGCCGGGCGTGCACAGCGCCGAGTTCACCTGGCCCGCGCCAATGCCAATGCCGTTGCCTGCGTCCACCGAGGTGCAGACCGGGGTCACAGCGTCATTGAACGCATAGCTGCTGGGCGAGCTGGTCAGCAGGTTGAAGTAATAGGCGGCGTCCACATAGAGCACATTGGCGCCCAGGTTGACGATGCGCACCAGGAACGCCTCGTTGAACTTGCTGCTGGCCTGCGTGAGCAAATCGACCTGGCCGGTGGCCGCGGCCCAGGGCGAGCGGCCCAGGTTGTAGGCGCCCGTCACCACCACGTGCTTGGCACCGGCTTGGACCAGGCGCTCGGTTTGCGCGCCGAGCGCGCGGCCTGCGTCCTGCAGGTTGGCGAGCATCTGTGCCGGGGTCTGGGAGCCAGCCGCCACGGCCGCCATTTCCGCAATGACATCGGCCGTGCCCGCGCCGACCACGACCACGTCGGAGTCCTTGAAGCTGCCCGCGGCCAGGAATGCATCGATCTGCTCGACCACCGTGGGCGTGGCGGCGTTGCCGGCCGCGTCGGGTTTGGCCGCGACGCGGGCATTGCCCTGCGCGTAGCTGGATCCGCCCGCCGAGCGGGCCGTCAGCGCGATGCCGTAGGTCGCTGCCAACTGCTGCGTCCAGTTGTTGACCGCGCCGTCGTTGACCGTGTAGCGGGCACCGCCCACCTGTCCGACGTCGCTGAAACCATCGCCGAAAGCGACAAAGCGCTCGGGTTTGAGCGCCGATTCGATCGTGCTCGAACCGCACGCCACGAGCAGCGCCGCCGACGCACATGCGGCCGCCAGGACACCGCGGCGCAACCAATTAACTGCCATTGCATTCTCCAGAATTTGGACGGGTAGTTTAACGAGGCCGCGCCGCGCCTCAGGCGGCCGCGGCGCGCTGCAGCCGGTCGCGCACGCCTTCCCAGTCGGGCGACGCGGGCGGGGTCTCGATCCAGACCAGGCGCGCACCCTGGTCGTCAAAGCCGCGCAGCACGGCGAACAGCTGCTGCGCGGCGGCCTCGGCATCGCCCGGCATGCGCCGCAGCAGCACGCCGCTCGCGGCCGTGCGCAGCGGCGTGCGCGCGTACACCGCCAGGTGGGCGGCGTCGGCGCCGAGCACGTCGAGCCCGGCCTGCAGGGCCTGGGCGTCCATCAGCCGCACCTTGGCGTTCGGCGCGTAATGCGCCAAAAGCGTGCCAGAGGCCCGCGGGGTCTTCGCAGGCAGCTCCTCTTTCGAGAGCGGGCGCAGGCCGCAGGCGCTCTGAATCTGGTCGCGCGTGATGGCGCCGGGGCGCAGCAGCACCGGCACGCCGCGCGTGCAGTCGACGATGGTGCTTTCGATGCCCACGGCGCAGGCGCCGCCGTCGAGCACCAGCAGGTCGCTGCCGAGTTCGTCCTGCACATGCGCGGCCGTGGTCGGGCTGACGCGGCCAAAGCGGTTGGCGCTGGGCGCGGCCACGCCCCAGACGGGCGCGCCGCCCAGGGCCAGGTCGTCGGCCGCGCAGGCGCGCAGCACGGCCTGGGCCACCGGGTGCGAGGGGCAGCGCAGGCCCACGCTGTCCTGCCCGCCCGTGGCGGCCGTGGCCACGCCGGGGCGGCGCGGCAGGATGAGGGTCAGCGGGCCGGGCCAGAAGGCGTCGACCAGCGCCTGGGCGAAGGCCGGCACCTCGCTGGCGAAGTGGGCGATGCCCGCCGCGTCGGCCACGTGCACGATCAGCGGGTGGTCGCTGGGCCGGCCCTTGGCGGCAAAGATCTGCGCGACGGCGGCGTCGCTGCCGGCGTCGGCGGCCAGGCCGTAGACGGTTTCGGTCGGCAGGCCGAGCAGCGCGCCGCGGCGCAGCGCGCGCGCCGCAGCGGCAATGGAAGCAGGAAGCTGGCCGTCGAGGATCATCGCGGGGCCTTCAGAACGCCGGCAGGCCGAGCAGCTCTGCGGCCTGCAGCGCCGTGGCGCGTGCTGCGGCGGCCGTCGGTGCGGTGATGTTAAGGTGGCCCATCTTGCGGCCGCGCTTGGCGTCGTGCTTGCCATACAGGTGCAGGTGCGTGCCGGGCAGCGCCAGGATCTGGTCCCACGGCGGCGTGCGCGCCGCCGCGCCGTGGGCAAACCACAGGTCGCCGAGCAGGTTCAGCATGACGGCGGCGCTGTGCTGGCGCGGCTGCGTCAGCGGCAGGCCAGCCAGCGTGCGCACCTGCAGCTCGAACTGCGAGACATCGCAGGCGTTCTGGCTGTAGTGGCCGCTGTTGTGCGGGCGCGGCGCGATCTCATTGACCACCAGGCGGCCGTCCTCCAGCACGAAGAACTCCACGCACAGCACGCCCACGTACTGCAGGCCGTTTGCTATCGATATTGCAGCTTCCACCGCTTGTGCCGCAAGCGTTTGGGGCAGATTTGACTCATACACTTCGGTCACGGCCAGGATGCCGTCGCGGTGCAGGTTGCGCTGCACCGGCAGGTGCACCACCATGCCGTCGGCACCGCGCGCCACGATCACCGAGCATTCGAGCGCCAGCGGCAGCATTTTTTCGAGCACGCAGGGCACGCGGTCGACCGCCTCCCAGGCAGCGGCCAGCTCGGCGGCCGTGGCCACGCGCGCCTGGCCTTTGCCGTCGTAGCCCATGCGCGCAGTTTTCAGAATGCCCGGCAGCAGATCGGCCGGCACGGCCGCCAGTTGCGCGGCGGTTTCGATCACGGCATAGGGCGCGCACGGCACGCCGCAGCGCACGAAGTGGGCCTTTTCCTGCGCGCGGTCCTGCGCCACGGCCACGGCGCTGGCGGCCGGGGCCACCGGGCGCTGCGCCGCCAGGGCGGCCAGTGCGGCGGCCGGCACGTTCTCGAATTCGGTGGTGATGGCGTCGCTCAGGCGCGCGAGCTCGGCCAGGCCGGCGGCATCTTCATAGCCGGCCTGGATGTGGTGGTGGCTCACCAGGCCGGCCGGGCTGGCGGGGTCGGCGTCGAGCACGGCCGTGAAATAGCCCATGGCCTGCGCCGCGTGCACGAACATGCGCCCGAGCTGGCCGCCGCCGAGCACGCCCAGCGTGGCGCCGGGCAGAAGAGGACGTGGCGCCGGCGTCATGGCGCGGCGGGCGGCAGGGCCATGCCGCGTGCGATCTCGGTCTGCGCAGCGCGGAAAGCGTTCAGGCGCTGGCGCAGCTCGGGGTCTTCATTGGCCAGCAGCGCCACGGCGAACAGCGCCGCGTTGGCCGCGCCGGCGCTGCCGATGGCGAACGTGGCCACCGGCACGCCCTTGGGCATCTGCACGATGCTGTAGAGCGAGTCCAGGCCCTGCAGGTGGCGGCTGGCCACCGGCACGCCGAGCACCGGGACCGGGGTCTTGGCGGCGATCATGCCCGGCAGGTGGGCGGCGCCGCCCGCGCCGGCGATGATGGCCTTGAGGCCGCGCGCGGCCGCGCCTTCGGCGTAGGCGAACATGTCGTCGGGCATGCGGTGCGCCGAAACCACCCGCGCCTCGTGCGGAATGCCAAAGTGCTGGAGAATCTCTACTGCGTGCTGCATGGTGTCCCAGTCGCTGCTGGAACCCATGACCACACCGATCTGGATGGGTGTCATAGTGTGTGGAGTGCGGTGCGCCGTGCTGGCCGCTCCCGCAGAGTGTGAACCCGCGATTTTACTTTTAGCCATCCACCCTTCCACTGCCAGGAAATTTGAGCCCCATGATTGATGTCACCGTAGAGAATTTTGAAGCCGAGGTGATTGCCGCCTCCATGGAGGTGCCCGTGTTGGTGGACTTCTGGGCGCCCTGGTGCGGCCCGTGCAAGTCGCTCGGTCCCGTCCTCGAAAAGCTCGAAACCGAATACGCGGGCCGCTTCAAACTCGCCAAGATCGATTCGGACCAGGAGCAGCAACTCGCCGGCATGTTCGGCATTCGCAGCATCCCGACCTGCGTGCTGCTGATGGGCGGCCAGCCCGTGGACGGCTTCACCGGCGCGCAAACCGAGGGCCAGGTGCGCGCCTTCCTCGACAAGCATGTGCCCAGCGCCGAGGAGGCCCTGGCCGAAGTCGAGGAAGATCTGGCGCAGGACGCGCTGGCCGAGGGCGACACCGACACCGCCCTCGAAAAACTGCAGCACGCCGTCGCCACCGACCCGGCCAATGACGATGCGCGCTTCGACTACGTCAAGCTGCTGCTGCAGCTGGGCCGCGAGGACGACGCCAAGGTGGCGTTCGCCCCCGTCATCGCCAAGGCCGCCGCCTCGCGCCGCCTGGGCGCGCTCAAGGCCTGGATGGATGCTCTTGATTTTGTAGCTGTCAGCGCAAGCGGGGCGGGTGCAGAGGCCGAATTCGATGCAAAGATTGCCGCCAACAAGCGCGATTTCGACGCGCGCTTTGGCCGGGCCCGCTGGCTCATGGCCCAGCAGCGCTGGACCGATGCGATGGACGAGCTGCTCGACATCCTGATGCGCGACAAGGCCTGGAGCGACGAGCTGGCGCGCAAGACCTACGTGGCCATCCTCGAAATCATCGAGCCGCCCAAGGTCAAGGTGGCCGACGGCCAGATTCCGCCCGAAGACCCGGTCGTGGCCAGCTACCGCCGCCGGCTCAGCTCCGTCGTGCTGAGCTGAAGACCGGCCGGCCCGGCCACTGGTCCCCCATTGAAAAAGGCCCGTGCGGGCCTTTTCTTTTGGGGGCCGCCGGCCAGGGCCGCAGCGGCCCGGCCACCGCAGCGCTTGGCTCAGGCCGTCAGGCGCTCCAGCGCTTCGCGGTATTTGGCGGCGGTCTTGTCGACCACGTCGCTGGGCAGGCGGGGCGCGGGCGCCGTCTTGTTCCAGGGCTTGCCGCCCACCTGCGCCTGCTCGAGCCAGTCGCGCACGAACTGCTTGTCGTAGCTGGGCGGGTTCTCGCCCTTGGCCAGTGCCTCGGCATAGCCTTCCACGGGCCAGTAGCGCGAGCTGTCGGGCGTGAGCACCTCGTCCATCAGTACCAGCGTGCCGTCGGGCGCGAGGCCGAACTCGAACTTGGTGTCGGCAATGATCATGCCCTTGGTGAGGGCGATCTGGGCCGCCGCTTCGTAGATGGCGATGCTCAGGTCGCGGATGCGCGTGGCGAGTGGGAGCCCGATCATTTCCACCGTGCGCTCGAAGGTGATGTTCTCGTCGTGCTCGCCCGCCGCGGCCTTGGCGGCCGGCGTGTAGATGGGGTGGGGCAGCTGGGCGGCATTGCTCAGGCCGGCGGGCAGCGGCACGCCGCAGACCGATTGCGATGCCTGGTATTCCTGCCAGCCGCTGCCGGCCAGGTAGCCGCGCACCACGGCCTCGACCGGAATGGGCTGCAGGCGCTGCACCAGCATCGAGCGGCCGCGCACCTGCGCCACCTCTTCGGGGCCCACGACGCTCTCGGGGGCGTCGCCGGTCAGGTGGTTCGGGCAGAGGTGGCCGAGCTTGTCGAACCAGAACAGCGCCATCTGCGTGAGCAGCTCGCCCTTGCCGGGGATCGGCTCGCCCATGATCACGTCGAACGCCGAGAGGCGGTCGCTGGCCACCATCAGGATGCGGTCGTTGCCCACGGCGTAGTTGTCGCGCACCTTGCCGCGTGCCAGCAGCGGCAGCGAAGTCAGGGTCGAGGTGTGCAGGGCAGGGGGGCTGGACTGGGTCATGGTGTGGTGAAACGTTGCAATCGGGGCGCACTGCGCTGTGGGCGGCGGGTGGGGGCCGGAATCCGGCGGCCCGTGCCAATCGGCCATTTTAAGCCGCCGGGCGCCGTGCCCTGCCGGCCAGATGCCCTGTGTTCCTCGTGGGCGGGTGGCGCGGCGAGAAAGGGGAGCTTGATCCAGTTGATGCGCGAAATCGGGCTCCAGCGCTTATGGGGTAAGCGCTTGTAGCTATGGATTCAGGAGCGTTCGGCGGCGCCGGGTGCGGCGCCGCCGCGCCTGGGCGATCAATCGGGATGGATCTTCGCGCGGGCAATCACCTTTTTCCAGCGCGCCTGCTCGGCGGCAATGAAGGCGCCGTACTGGGCGGGCGAGTCGCCCACGGGCTGGGCGGTGTCGCCGCGCAGGCGCTCGGTGGCCAGCGGGTTGCGCATAGCCTTGCCACAGGCCTCGGCGATCTTGTCGATGGCCGCTTGCGACATGCTGGCGGGCGCGTTCAGGCCGTACCACTGCGTCATTTCAAAGCCGGGGAAGCCGCTTTCGGCCACCGTGGGCACGTCGGGCAGTTGCGGCAGGCGCTCCTTGGTGCCGGTGGCGATGCAGCGCAGCTTGCCCGACTTGATGTGCGCCAGGATCGCGGGTGCGCCCACGGCGGCGGCGTCCAGGCGGCCGGCCAGCAGATCGGTCAGCTGCGGGCCGGTGCCGCGGTAGGGCACGTGCAGCACAAAGGTGTTGGTCGCCATCTTCAGGTACTCGAACGCCAGGTGGCCGGCGCTGCCGTTGCCGGCCGAGCCGTAGTTGAGCTGGCCCGGCTTGGCCCGCGCCAGCGCGATGAACTCCTGGAGGTTCTTGGCCGGCACGTTGGCGTTCACCACATACAGGCTGGGCACCTTGGCCAGCAGCGAGATCGGCTGGAAGTCGCGGTTGGTGTCAAACGGCAGCTTGTCGTAGATGAACGGGTTCACCGCCATGGTGCCGATGTGGCCCAGGATGAGGGTGTGGCCGTCGGTGCTGGCGGCGCATTCCTGCATGGCGATGTTGCCGCCCGCGCCAGGCTTGTTGTCGACAAACACGCTCTGGCCCAGCGTCTTGGTCAGCTCGGAAGCTGCCGAGCGCGCCACGATCTCCGAACTGCCCCCCGGTGCAAACGGCACGATCAGGCGCACCGATTTGGTGGGCCATGCGCTTTGCGCATGCGCGTTGCCGAGCAGCAAGCTGGGAAAGGCCGATGCGGCGGCGAGCGCACCACCGGCTTGGAGGGCGCGGCGGCGGTTCGGGGGGAAGGTCATGGAGCAGCTCCGGAAAGTCAAAGATGCGCATGCTAAAGCAGTGGACTGCTTCCGCCACAGAGGGTTTCCATGTGGGCGTGCGCCGTGCGGGCCCCCGCTTGCACCGAACCCAGGTCGCAAAGGCCGGTGGGGCCTGGGGCCTGGCAGAGATGCCGCCGAGGGCAACCGGTTGATTTTGCCCCCTTTCAAGAGACGGCGGCATACCCTACTGCGTGACAGCGGTATGACATTGCTTTCGGGCAGGGGCGGGGGCATAGTGAATCCACGACAACGGGTGCAGCCCAGTTCTCGCAAGGCCGCTTTTTGGAAGCCCAGGCGGCGTCTCTCTCACCGTGAGCCAAGGAGATTTATCTTATGAATCTGACGATCAGCGGACACCATCTCGAAGTCACCCCTGCCCTGCGCACCTATGTCATCAGCAAGCTCGACCGCATCACCCGGCACTTTGACCAGCTGGTCGACATCAAGGTGCTGCTGACGGTCCAAAAGCAGAAGCAGAAGGAAAAGCGCCAGCGCGCTGAATGCAATGTCCGCGTCAAAGGCAGCGATCTGTTTGCGCAGAGCTGCCATGCCGACCTCTACGCCGCCGTCGATGAGCTGGTCGACAAGATCGACCGCAAGGTGGTTCGGCACAAGGAGTGCCTGCAGGACCACCACTTCGAGGCCCGGCGGCGTGAGCAACCCCAACCCGCCGTCTGATCCCTCTGTCCAGACCGCCCGCAGCCGCCCTCAGGGCGGTTTTTTCATGGGCTGGCGCCCCCTCAGGGTTTTCGCTAGGCGGTGCATAATCCGCGCTTATTGCCATGAACCGCCTCTCCTCCATCCTGCCCGCCGCCCAAGTGCTCGTGAGCGTCGACGCCACCAGCAAGAAGCGCGCTTTCGAAGAAGCCGGGCTGCTGTTTGAAAGCCTGCACGGCCTGTCCCGCGCGCTGATCACCGACAGCCTGTTTGCGCGCGAGCGCCTGGGCTCGACCGGCCTGGGCCACGGCGTGGCCATTCCGCACGGGCGCATCAAGGGGCTCAAGTCGCCCATGGCGGCCGTGTTCCAGCTCGAGCGCCCGATCGGTTTCGATGCCCCCGACGAGCAGCCAGTGGGCCTGCTGATCTTTTTGCTGGTGCCCGAGGCGGCCACGCAAAAGCACCTGGAGATCCTTTCCGAGATCGCCGAGCTGCTCAGCGACACCATGCTGCGCGAAAAAATCAAGGCCAGCACCGACGCGACCGAACTGCACGGCATGATTGCCAACTGGCAGTCCACGCAGGCGGTCTGAGCGCCCCCGCTGCCGCCCTCGCGCCGTGAAACCCAATGTCGTCAGCGCCGATGTCCTGTTCGAGGAATTCCGCACGCACCTGAAATGGGAGTGGCTGGCCGGCCTGGGCGCTTCCGAGCGCCGCTTTGACGAGGTGGTCGTGCGCGCGGCGCGCTCCGGCGCCGACCTCGTCGGCTACCTCAACTACATCCATCCGTACCGCGTGCAGATTCTGGGTGAGCGCGAAATCGCTTACCTCACCAACGCCACGGCAGAAGACTGCCAGCGCCGCATCGCCCGCATCGTCACGCTCGAGCCGCCGGTGTTGATCCTCGCCGACAGCCAGGCGGCGCCCGAGGCGCTGCTGCAGATGTGCGAGCGCGCGCAGATTCCCATGTTCGCCACGCACGAATCGTCGGCCTTCGTGATCGACGTGCTGCGCGCCTACCTGTCCAAGCATTTCGCCGACCGCACCACCATGCACGGCGTGTTCATGGACATCCTGGGTCTGGGGGTGTTGATCACCGGCGAATCGGGCCTGGGCAAGAGCGAGCTGGGGCTGGAGCTGATCTCGCGCGGCCAGGGGCTGGTGGCCGACGACGCGGTCGACCTGTACCGCATCAACCAGGCCACCATCGAGGGCAAATGCCCCGACCTGCTGCAAAACCTGCTCGAAGTGCGCGGCATCGGCCTGCTCGACATCCGCGCCATTTTTGGCGAGACAGCGGTGCGCCGCAAGATGCGCCTCAAGCTCATCGTGCACCTGGTGCGCAAGGAGACGCTGGAGCGCGACTACGAGCGTCTGCCCTACGAGCCGCTGACCCAGGACGTGCTGGGCGTGCCCGTGCTCAAGGTGGTCATCCAGGTGGTGGCCGGGCGCAACATCGCCGTGCTGGTCGAGGCGGCGGTGCGCAACACCATCTTGCAGCTGCGCGGCATCGATACCTACCAGGAGTTTGTCGAGCGCCACCGGCGCGCCATGGAGCAGGGCTCCTAGCGGCTGCAGCGGCCGTGCCGGGCGCCCGGCCTGCGCATGCTTACTTCGGATTGCGCGCGCAGTCGGCGCACATGCCGTACAGCGCCATCGAGTGGTCGTGCACGTGCCAGCCCTTGGCCTTGGCGACGATCAGCTGGCGTTTTTCGATCTCTGGGTCGAAGAACTCCTCGACCTTGCCGCAGGTGGTGCAGACAAAATGGTCATGGTGCTGGCCTTCGTCGAGTTCGTAGATGGACTTGCCGCCCTCGAAATTGCTGCGGATCAGGATGCCGGCCTGCTCGAACTGCGTGAGCACCCGGTACACCGTGGCCAGGCCGATGTCGGAGCGCTCTTCGAGCAGCACGCGGAACACGTCTTCGGCCGTCATGTGGCGTTGTGCCCCGGTCTGGAAAATCTCCAGAATCTTCAGGCGTGGCAACGTGGCCTTGAGCCCCGTGCTTTTGAGTTCGTCGATGTTTTTCATGACAAGGTCTTCCGTGCGCCGCTGGCGCGCTAAGGCCTGTGGGCCAACCGCTACAATGGTTCGATCATAGCCCTCTGCCCATTTTCCATGTCTGCCAAAGCCTATCGCAGCGCCCGTCTGGGGCTGACCCTGTTGATTGGCGCCACTGTGGCCGCCTGCAGCAGTTTTGACAGTGCCACGAACCGCCTGGTCGGTGCGGTCACTCCCTACAAGATCGCCGTGGTACAGGGCAACTTTGTCTCGCGCGAGCAGGTGCAGGCCCTGCAGCCTGGCATGGGGCGCCAGCAGGTGCGCGACATCCTGGGCACGCCACTGGTCACGAGCGTATTCCATGCCGACCGCTGGGAGTACGTGTTCACGCTCAAGCGCCCGGGCGTCGAGGTCCAGACGCGCAAGCTCACCGTGTACTTCCAGGGCGATACGTTCGAGCGCGCCGAAGGCGACGAGATGCCGTCCGAGAGCGAATTTGTCGCCACGCTGGACACGCGCAAATCCAAGCGCGCCGTGCCCGTGCTCGAAGCCACCGAGGCGCAGCTGGCGCGCTTCCCCGCGCGCCCCCCGGAGCCGCCGCCAGCCGCTGCGGCGCCCGCGCCGCGCAGCTACCCGCCGCTGGAATCTCCGGCCCGCTGACCGCTGCGCGCCACCCGCTGGCGCACACCCGCAACCAAGGAAAGATATGACAGGCACTTCTTTGCCCGCTGCCCGCACCGCGCCCTGCCGCGTGGCCGTGGCGGGCGCTTCCGGCCGCATGGGCCGCATGCTGATCGAGGCCCTCCGCGCCAGCGACGACTGCGTGCTCGCCGGCGCGCTCGACGTGGCGGCGAGCCCCGGCATCGGCTCCGATGCCACGGCCTTCCTGGGACACGCCAGCGGCGTGCCCATCACGGCGGACCTGCATGCCGGGCTGAAAAACGCCGACGTGCTGATCGACTTCACCCGCCCCGAGGGCACGCTGGCGCATTTGCGGGTGTGCAGCGAACTGGGCGTGAAGGCGGTGGTCGGCACCACAGGGTTCAGCGACGCGCAAAAGGCGGAGATCGCCGCCTTCGCGCAGCGCACGGCCATCGTCATGGCGCCCAACATGAGCGTGGGCGTCAACGTCACGCTCAAGCTGCTGCAGATGGCGGCCAAGGCGCTGGCCACGGGCTACGACATCGAGATCATCGAAGCGCACCACCGCCACAAGGTCGATGCGCCGTCGGGCACCGCGCTGAAGATGGGCGAGGTCATCGCCGACGCGCTCGGGCGCGACCTCAAAGACTGCGCGGTCTACGCGCGCGAAGGCGTCACCGGCGAGCGCGAGCCGTCGTCGATCGGCTTTGCCACCATCCGCGGCGGCGACATCGTGGGCGACCACACCGTGCTCTTCGCCGGCACGGGCGAGCGCATCGAGGTCACGCACAAATCGTCCAGCCGCGCCACCTATGCCCAGGGCAGCCTGCGCGCCGTGCGCTTTCTGCGTGCACAAAAGACCGGCATGTTCGACATGTTCGACGTGCTCGGCCTGAACTGACGGCGCGCGCGCCATGGCTGCGCTGCACTGGTGGGAGCAAGGCGATGCGGTGACGCAGGCCACGGCGCTGCTGCTGCTCGCCATGTCGGTGGCCAGCTGGGTGGTCATCGCCTGGAAGGCGCTGCTGCTGCGCCGGGCCCGCCACGACGTGGCGCGCTGCACGGCGGCCTTCTGGCAGGCGCCGAACTTGGACGCCGCCCACCAGCACATCGCGTCTTTTGACCGTGAAACGCTGGTCCTGCCTTTGGTGGATGCTGCAAAATCCATAGCGAATCCACCGGGGCACAGCGCCCCTTCCGGGACTCTGGCCCGGGCGGGCAGCGCCGCGCAGCAGCTCACGCGCGTGCTGCGCGACGCGCTGCACGCGGTGCTGGGCAAGCTGCAGTGGGGCCAGGTGCTGTTGGCCACCGTGGGCTCCACGGCGCCGTTCGTGGGGCTACTGGGCACCGTGTGGGGCATCTACCATGCGCTCGCGGCCATGGCCCGCGCGGGCCAGATCAGCATCGACCAGGTGGCCGGCCCGGTGGGCGAGGCCCTCGTCATGACCGCCGCCGGCCTGGCTGTGGCCATTCCCGCCGTGCTGGCCTACAACGTGTTCGGCCGCCTGCTCGGGCGCATCGAGGCCGATCTCGAAGGCTTCGCCCGCGACCTGCGCGAGCTGGTGCTCGACGCGGCCCCCGCCCCACCCGCGCGCAGCGACTGACGCCCATGGCCTTCGGTCGTCTGGAGCGCACCGCGGCGCCGCAGCCCATGAGCGACATCAACATGACGCCGCTGGTCGATGTGATGCTGGTGCTCGTCGTCATCTTCATCCTCACGGCGCCGCTGCTGGCCAGCGCCATCCGGCTCGACCTGCCGCGCAGCGCGGGTGCCGTCCCGGGCGCGGCGCCGCAGTCCGTCACCGTGGTGCTCGACCAGGCCGGCCAGGCCTTCGTGAACGACCAGCCGCTGGCCCTGGCCGCCCTGGCGCAGCGCCTCGCGGCGATCGCGGCCGAGCACCCGGACACCGAAGTGCAGCTGCGCGCCGATGCCGCCGTGCCCTACGGCCGCGTGGTCGACGTCATGGGCGCGGCGCACCAGGCCGGGCTCACGCGCATCGGTTTCGTCGCCGAGCCTGCCGCCGCCGCAGCAGCGCTTTCGCCCTGAGCGCGCGCTCCGGCCCGGCCTGCCGGTGCCAGCGCCTAAAATCCCCGCAGCGCAGCGGTTTGCGGCTGCATCTCACCTTTTCCGGGCTCCCATGCAAGACAAATACCAACACACCGAGGTCGAGCGCGCCGCGCAGGCCCACTGGACGGCGCACGACGCCTACCGCGTGACCGAAGACGCCGGCAAGAAGAAGTTCTATGCCTGCTCGATGCTGCCCTACCCCAGCGGCAAGCTGCACATGGGCCATGTGCGCAACTACACCATCAACGACATGCTCACGCGCCACCTGCGCATGAACGGCTACAACGTGCTCATGCCCATGGGCTGGGACGCCTTCGGCCTGCCCGCCGAGAACGCCGCCATGAAGAACGGCGTGCCGCCTGCGCAGTGGACCTACGACAACATCGCCTACATGAAGAAGCAGATGCAGGCGATGGGGCTGGCCATCGACTGGAGCCGCGAGGTCGCCACCTGCGACCCCGACTACTACCACTGGAACCAGTGGCTGTTCCTGAAGATGCTCGAAAAGGGCATCGCCTACCGCAAGACCCAGGTCGTCAATTGGGACCCGGTGGACCAGACCGTGCTGGCCAACGAGCAGGTCATCGACGGCAAGGGCTGGCGCACCGGCGCCACCGTGGAAAAGCGCGAGATCCCCGGCTACTACCTCAAGATCACCGATTACGCGCAGGAGCTGCTCGACTCGGTCACGGACGGCCAGCTGCCGGGCTGGCCCGAGCGCGTCAAGCTCATGCAGGAGAACTGGATCGGCAAGAGCGAGGGCGTGCGCTTTGCGTTCCCGCACGACATCCGCGGCGACGATGGCGCGCTGATCGGCGGCGGCAGGATGTACGTGTTCACCACGCGCGCCGACACCATCATGGGCGTGACCTTCTGCGCGGTGGCGCCCGAGCACCCGCTGGCCCAGCACGCCGCGCGCAGCAACGCGCAGCTGGCCGCCTTCATTGAGGAATGCAAGAGCGGCGGCACGACCGAGGCCGAACTGGCCACGCAGGAAAAGAGAGGCATGGCCACGGGCCTGACGGTCACGCACCCGCTGACCGGCGAGCCGGTCGACCTGTGGGTGGGCAACTACGTGCTCATCGGCTATGGCGACGGCGCCGTGATGGGCGTGCCCGCGCACGACGAGCGCGACTTTGCCTTTGCACTCAAATACGGCATCGAGATCAAGCAGGTGGTGCTGGTCGACGGCGAGCATTTCGATTACCAGCAGTGGAACGACTGGTATGGCGACAAGGGTGCCGGCGTCACCATCAACTCCGACAGCTTCAGCGGCCTGCCCTACCAGGAGGCCGTCAACGCCGTGGCCCACGCGCTCGCGCAAAAGGGCCTGGGCGAGAAAAAGACCACCTGGCGCCTGCGCGACTGGGGCGTGAGCCGCCAGCGCTACTGGGGCACGCCGATCCCGATCATCCACTGCGACGAACACGGCGCCCTGCCCGTGCCCGAAAAGGATCTGCCGGTGGTGCTGCCCACCGATTGCGTGCCCGACGGCTCGGGCAACCCGCTGCACCATCACGCAGGCTTCCACGCCGGCGTGGTCTGCCCGGTCTGCGGCAAGGCCGCGCGGCGCGAGACCGACACCATGGACACCTTCGTCGACAGCTCGTGGTACTTCATGCGCTACTGCGACCCGAAGAACACCGAGGCCATGGTGGCCGAAGGCGCCGACTACTGGATGCCGATGGACCAGTACATCGGCGGCATCGAACACGCCATCCTGCACCTGCTGTACGCGCGCTTCTGGACCAAGGTCATGCGCGACCTGGGCCTGGTCAAGGTCGACGAGCCCTTCACCAAGCTGCTCACGCAGGGCATGGTGCTCAACCACATCTACTCGCGCCGCACCGACAAGGGCGGCAAGGAGTATTTCTGGCCGCACGATGTCGAGCACGTGTTGGGCGATGACGGCAAGGTCGTCGGCGCCCGGCTCATCCACGCCGTGGGCGACCTGCCCGTGGGCACGGCCATCGACTACGAGGGCGTGGGCACCATGTCCAAGTCCAAGAACAACGGCGTCGACCCGCAGGACCTGATCGAGAAGTACGGCGCCGACACCGCGCGCCTCTACACCATGTTCGCTTCGCCGCCCGAGGCCACGCTCGAATGGAACGACTCTGCCGTCGAAGGCAGCTACCGCTTCCTGCGCCGCGTATGGAACTTCGGCACCAAGCTCTCTGCTATCGATCAAGGAGCTGCAAGCGCAAGCGTGGCGGGCGCCAGCAGCCTGAAAGACGTGGAGTTTGGCAAGGAGGCGAAAGCCCTGCGCCTGGAGATCCACACCGTGCTCAAGCAGGTGGACTACGACTACCAGCGCATGCAGTACAACACCGTGGTCTCGGGCACGATGAAGATGATCAACGCGCTCGAAGACTTCAAGGCCATGGACTCGGCCGGCGCGCAGGTGGCGCTGATCGAGGGCTTCGGCATCCTGCTGCGCTGCCTCTACCCGGCCACGCCGCACCTGACGCACAGCCTGTGGAGCGCCCTGGGCTACGACCGGGCGCTCGGCGAGCTGCTCGACGCACCCTGGCCGCAGGTCGACCCCGCGGCGCTGGTGCAGGACGAGATCGAGCTCATGCTGCAGGTCAACGGCAAGCTGCGCGGCTCCATCCACGTCGGCGCCCAGGCCGACCGCGCCGAGATCGAGCGCGTGGCCCTGGCCAGCGAGGCGTTTGCCAAGCAGGCGGGCGGCGCGACCCCGAAAAAGGTCGTGATCGTGCCCGGCCGCCTCGTCAACGTGGTGGTCTGAACATGGCCGCCCGTCCCACCGCCCTGGCTTCTGCGGCCCGCACCGGCGGTGCGCTGCCCCGGCGCACGCTGCTGGCGCTGTGGCCGGTGCCGCTGTTGGCCGCCTGTGGCTTTCGGCTGCGCGGCGTGCCCGAGTTCGCGTTCCGCTCGCTCTACATCGCCGCCCCTCCGGGCTCGCCGCTGGCGCGCGAGCTGAGGCGCACGCTCGCAGGCGCGGGGGGCGCGCTCAAGGTCATCACCGAACCGGCCAGAATGCCGGAGGCCGAGGCCATCATGGACCTGCTCTCCGAGCAGCAAGAGCGCTCGGTCGTGGGCCTGAATGCGTCGGGCCAGGTGCGCGAACTGCAGCTGCGCCTGCGCATCCGCTTCAAGCTGCGCACACCGGCCGGCGCCGAGCTGATCCCCGACACCGAGCTGCTGCAGCAGCGCGACGTGAGCTACAACGAAACCATCGCGCTGGCCAAGGAGGCCGAAGAGGCGCTGCTCTACCGCAACATGCAGACCGACCTGGTGCAGCAGCTGCTGCGCCGGCTCGCGGCCGTGCGAGCGCAGTGAGCGGTATTGGCTGCTGCATGCTATTGAAAAAAGAGCTTTCAACGCTTGCTGGTAAAGCGTCTAAGCCTGATTTGATCCCTATCGGTAGCGCCATGCACATCGCCCTGAACCAGCTCGCCGCGCACTTGCACAAAGGCCTGCGCCCGCTCTACACCCTGCACGGCGACGAGCCGCTGCTGCAGCAGGAGGCGGCCGACGCCATCCGCGCGCAGGCGCGCGCCCAGGGCTACACCGAGCGCAGCAGCTTTGCCGTGGCCGGCGCGCATTTCGACTGGAGTGCGGTGCTGGCGGCGGGCGGGTCACTCAGCCTGTTCGCCGACAAGCAGATCATCGAGATCCGCATCCCCTCGGGCAAACCGGGCAAGGACGGCAGCGCCGCGCTGCAGCAGATCGCGCAGGCCGCGGCCGGCAACGACAGCACGCTCACGCTGGTGCTGCTGCCGCGCCTGGACAAGGCGACCAAGACGGGTGCCTGGTTCTCGGCGCTCGAGAACAACGGCGCGACCGTGCAGATCGACCCGATCGATCGCGCCGCGCTGCCGCAGTGGATCGCCCAGCGCCTGGCCGCGCAGGGCCAGCGCGTGGCGGCGGGCGAGGAGGGCCAGCGCACGCTCACGTTCTTTGCCGACCGCGTCGAAGGCAACCTGCTGGCCGCGCACCAGGAGATCCAGAAGCTCGCGCTGCTGCACCCGCCGGGCGAACTCGGCTGGGCGCAGGTCGAAGCGGCCGTGCTCAACGTGGCGCGCTACGACGTGTTCAAGCTGTCCGAGGCCGTGCTCGCCGGCCAGCTGCTGCGCGTGCAGCGCATGCTCGACGGCCTGCAGGCCGAGGGCGAGGCCGCAGTGCTCGTGCACTGGGCGCTGGCCGAAGACATCCGGGGCCTCAAGCGCGTGAAGGACGCAATGAACGCCGGCCGCCCGTTGCCGATGGCGCTGCGCGAAAACCGCGTCTGGGGCGCGAAGGAGCGCCTGTACGAGCGGGTGCTCGCGCACCTGACGGACGCCAGCGCGGCGCGCCTGCTGCAGTCCGCGCACCTGGTCGATGGCATCGTCAAGGGGCTCAAGGTGCCCGACTGGCCGCAGGACCCCTGGCAGGCCCTGCAGCGGCTGGCGCTGCAGCTGGGCCGCGCCAGCGCCGGGGCGGCCCGGCGCGGGTAAGGCACACGCGCCGGTGGGGGCGCGGGGCGCGGCGGCTATTTGCCGTCGTCGAGCACAAAGGTGACCTGCATGTTCACCCGGTACTTGGTGATGCGGCCGCCTTCGATCGACACCTTCTGTTCCTTGATCCACGCCCCGCGCACATTGGAGATGGTGTCGCAGGCCCGGGAGATGCCCTGGTTGATGGCATCCTCGAAACTGGTGGTGCTGGTGGCACTGACCTCAATGACTTTGGCGACACTCATGGCGGGCTCCGGAAAGTGGGGGAGCCCTCATGCTAGGAGCGGTGCGGCCGCGTCCCTGTCGGACAAGCGCGCCTTGTGCCGTAGCCGGCGGGGCCGCCTTTCGCCCGCCATCGCCGGGGCGCTTTGGCGAGGGGCAGGGCACGGCGCGGCAGCCACGGGGTATCTGCGGCAAAATCACGCCATGAACGCCCTCCACGTCAGCGAATACACCCAGACCCTTGGTTTACAGGCAAAAGCGGCTTCAGCCCTGATGGCCAAAGCGCCTGCAGCTATCAAAAACAAAGCATTGAAGGCGTTGGCCCGGCTGCTGCGCGCACAGACCGGGGCGCTTCAGGCCGACAATGCGCGCGACCTCGAGCGCGCCCGCGCCGCCGGCCTGGCCGAGCCCCTGGTGGACCGGCTCAAGCTCACGCCGCAGGTGCTGGAGACCTGCGCCCAGGGCTGCGAGCAACTGGCCGCCATGCCCGACATCATTGGCGAGGTGCTGGGCATGAAGCAGCAGCCCAGCGGCATCCGCGTGGGCCAGATGCGCGTGCCGATCGGCGTCTTCGGCATGATCTACGAGAGCCGGCCCAACGTGACCATCGAGGCGGCTTCGCTCTCGATCAAGAGCGGCAACGCCTGCATCCTGCGCGGTGGCTCCGAGGCGATCGATTCGAACAAGGCGCTCGCCCAGCTGGTGCAGCAGGCGCTGGCCGAGGCCGGCCTGCCGCAGGACGCGGTGCAGCTGGTGCAGACCACCGACCGCGAGGCCGTCGGCCAGCTCATCGCCATGCCGCAGTACGTCGACGTGATCATCCCGCGCGGCGGCAAGGGCCTGATCGAGCGCATCAGCCGCGAGGCCAAGGTGCCCGTGATCAAGCACCTGGACGGCAACTGCCACACCTACGTCGACGACCCCTGCGATCTCGCCATGGCCGTGGCCGTGGCTGACAATGCCAAGACCAGCAAATACAGCCCCTGCAATGCCAGCGAGGGCCTGCTCGTGGCCGCGGGCGTGGCGGCCGAGTTTTTGCCGCGCATCGGTGCGGTCTACGCTGAAAAAGGCGTTGAAATGCGCGTGTGCCCCGCCAGCCGGGCGCTGTTGGCGGCGGTTTCAGGAGCGAAGCTGGTCGACGCCACCGAGCAGGACTGGTCCGAGGAGTACCTCGCGCCCATCATCTCGATCCGCGTGGTGGCGGGGCTGGACGAGGCCATCGCGCACATCAACCGCTATTCGAGCCACCACACCGACGCCATCCTCACGCGCGACCACATGCACGCCCAGCGCTTCCTGCGCGAGGTCGACTCGGCCAGCGTCATGGTCAACGCCAGCACGCGCTTTGCCGACGGCTTTGAATACGGCCTGGGCGCCGAGATCGGCATCAGCACCGACAAGTTCCATGCACGCGGCCCGGTCGGCATCGAAGGACTGACCTCGCTCAAGTGGGTGGTGCTGGGCGAGGGCGAAGTGCGGGCCTGAGGGGCCGACGCACCCGCGCACCGCCCCAGCTTCCGACACCAAGCCGTGAAAATCATCATCCTGGGGGCCGGCCGCGTGGGCCAGAGCGTCGCCGAGAGCCTGGTCTCCGAGCGCAACGACATCACCGTCATCGACACCGACGCCGCGCGCGTGCGCGAACTCGAAGCGCACCTGGACTTGCGCGCCGTGGTCGGCAACGGCATCGACCCGGCGGTGCTGGCCGAGGCCGGGGCCAACGACACCGACCTGCTCATCGCCTGCGCCGCGCAGGACGAGACCAACCTGGTGTGCTGCAAGGTCGCGCAGCTGCTGTTCAACGTTCCGGCGCGCATTGCGCGCGTGCGCTCCTCGGGGTTCGACCCCGGCGGGCCGCTGGCCGGGCCGGACGGCTTTGCCGTCAGCGTGATCTGCCCCGAGGCGTCGCTCACGCGCTATATCGCCAAGCTCATCGAGTACCCCGAGGCCATGCAGGTGCGCGAATTTGCCGGTGGGCGTGCCTGCTTGGTGGCCACGCGCGCACGTGCCGGCGCGCCGATGGTCGGCCTCACCATCGCCCAGGTGCGCGCGGCCACGCCCCACGTGGCCATGCGCGTGGTGGCCATCTACCGGCGCTTTCCCGAAGAGCCCGACCGCTTCGTCGCCTGCAGCGGCGCCACGCGCATCGAGCCCGGCGATGAGGTCTTCGTGCTGGCGGCGCGCGAGCACCTGCCGTTCGTGCTCGCTTCGCTGCACCGGCGCGAAGGCCAGCCGGCGCGCGCCGTGCGCCGCATCATGGTCGCCGGCGGCGGTGACGTCGGCCTGCGCCTGGCGCTGCAGCTGGGCGCCGAGCCGGGGCGCTTTCACGTCAAGCTGATCGAATCCGACCCGCCGCGCTGCATCGCGCTGGCCTCGGCGCTGCCCTCGCAGGTGCTGGTGCTGCAGGGCGACGCCACCGACGAAAAGCTGCTCGAAAGCGAGAACATCGAGGAGGTGGACCTGTTCCTGGCGCTCACCGACGACGACGAGAACAACATCATGTCGAGTCTGCTGGCCAAGCGCATGGGCGCGCGGCGCGTGCTCGCGCTGATCCACCGGCGCAGTTATGCCGACCTGATGCATGGCACGCAGATCGACATCGCCCTCTCGCCCGCGCAGGCCATGCTGGGTGAGCTGCTGGCCCACGTGCGCCGCGGCGACGTGCAGGCCGTGCACAGCCTGCGCCGCGGCGTGGCCGAGGCGCTGGAGATCGTGGCGCGCGGCGACCGCAAGAGCTCGCGCGTGGTCGGGCGCAAGGTGAGCGAACTGCGCCTGCCCGGTGACGTGCACATGGGCCTGATCGTGCGCGGCCTGCCCGAGCCGGGCGCCGCGCCGCTGCCGGGAGCGCCGGCGGCGCCGCCCCAGGTCATCATTCCGCGCAGCCATACCCAGATCGAGAGCAACGACCATGTGGTGTTCTTCCTGCCGCACAAACGCCTGGTGCGCGATGTCGAGCAGCTGTTCCGCGTGAGCGCCACGTTCTTCTGACACGCTCGCCGACGGCGCCCGGCCATGATCGACCTTCTTCCCGTCCTGCGCGTGCTGGGCATGCTCACCATGCTGTTTGCGCTCTCCATGGGCGTGCCGCTGGCGGTGTCCTGGTTTGCGCAGGACGGCGTCTGGCAGGTGTACCCCGTGGCCATGGGGGTCACGCTGCTGGTGGGCGCCAGCCTGGTGGTGGGGCTGCGCCGCTACAAGCGCGAGCTGCAGCCGCGCCACGGGGTCATGCTGGTGTCGCTGGTGTGGGCGCTGCTGCCGCTGTTTGCCATGCTGCCGCTGATGCTGGCCTGCCACCAGGTGGGGCGGCCGCTGTCGTTCACGCACGCCTACTTCGAGGCGGTGTCGGGCCTGACCACCACGGGCGCGACCGTGCTCTCGCAGCTCGACACGCTGCCGGTCTCGGTGAACGTGTGGCGCACCTTCATGCAGTGGATCGGCGGCATGGGCATCCTGATTTTGGCCGTGGCGGTGCTGCCGCTGCTGGGCGTGGGCGGCGCGCAGCTGTTCAAGGCCGAGGCCGCGGGCCCGGTCAAGGACACCAAGCTGACGCCGCGCATGACCGAGACGGCCAAGGGCCTGTGGGGCGTGTACGCGCTGTTTTCCGTGCTCTGCGCGCTGGCCTACTGGGCCGGTGGCATGGCGCCGCTGGATGCACTGATGCACATGTTTTCCACGGTGAGCCTGGGCGGGTTGTCGTCGCACGACGCGAGCTTTGCCTTCTTCCAGTCGCCGCTGCTCGAAGGCATTGCACTGGTGTTCATGCTGCTGGCCAGCTGCAACTTCGCGCTCTACTTTGTCGCGCTGCGCAAGGGCCACTGGCGCGGCTTCTGGCGCGACCCGGAAATGCGCGCTACCTGTGTGGCGCTGCTCGGCGGCGGGCTGCTGGTGGCCGTGCTGCTCTGGGCCAAGGGCGTGTATGGCCCGCTCGACGCGCTGCGCTACGGCGTGTTCCATGTGGTCTCGGTGGCTACGACCACGGGTTTTGCCACGGTGGACTACCTGGCCTGGCCGGTGTTTGCGCCGGTCTTCATGCTGATGCTCTCGGGCGTGGCAACCAGCGCGGGCTCCACGGGCGGCGGCATCAAGATGGTGCGCATGCTGATCTTGCTCAAGCAGGCGCGGCGCGAGCTCACGCGCCTGGTCCACCCGAACGCCGTGCAGCCAGTGCGCCTGGGCGGCGCGGTGGTCGAGTCGCGCATGATCTTCTCGGTCATGGCCTTCATGCTGGTCTATGGCGGCACGGTCGTCGTGCTCAGCATGGCGCTGATGCTGACCGACCTCGACCCACTGACCGCCTTCAGTGCGGTGCTGGCCAGCGTCAACTGCACCGGGCCAGGCCTGGGAAGCATCGGCCCCGCGTCGAACTACGCGCTGCTCACCGACTTCCAGACCTGGGTGTGCACGCTGGGCATGCTGCTCGGACGCCTGGAAATCCTGAGCTTCATGGCCTTGCTGACGCCCGCATTCTGGCGCCGCTGAGCGGCGCGCGCCGCCCGCTGGCGGCCCTGCCGGGAACGCCAGCGGGCAGGGCGACTCCCTACAATCGCTGCTAACGTCTTAGAAGGCCTTCCCATGGTTCCGCACCTCATCACGGCCCTCACCGGGCCCATCAACGAGCTAGAGCAGCGCATCATCGACTCCATGCCGGCCACCGAGCGCTGGTTCCGGCTCGAGTGGATGGAGCACACGCCGCCGTTCTATACCTCGGTGGACATCCGCAACGCCGGCTTCAAGCTCGCGCCTGTGGACACTAACCTGTTTCCGGGCGGCTGGAACAACCTCACCCAGGAGATGCTGCCGCTGGCCGTGCAGGCCGCGATGGCGGCCATCGAGAAGATCTGCCCCGAGGCGCGCAACCTGCTGATCATTCCCGAAAACCACACGCGCAACAGCTTCTACCTGAGCAACGTGGTGCAGCTGCAGCGCATCTTCAACATGGCTGGGCTCAATGTGCGCGTGGGCTCGATCAGCCCCGAGGTCAAGAAAACCACCGTCATCGAGCTGCCCACGGGCGAGAGCGTGACGCTCGAGCCGGTGCAGCGCAATAGGGGCCGCCTGGGGCTGAAGAACTTCGACCCCTGCACCATCTTGCTCAACAACGACCTGTCGGCCGGGCCGCCCGGCATCCTCGAAGACCTGCACGAACAGTACCTGCTGCCGCCGCTGCACGCGGGCTGGAGCGTGCGCCGCAAGAGCAACCATTTCCGCAGCTACGAAGAGGTGGCCAAGCGCTTTGGCAAGCTGCTGGGCATCGACCCCTGGCTCATCAACCCCCTGTTTGGCAAGTGCGGCGAGATCGACTTCACCGAGGACACGGGGCTGGAGAACCTGCAGACCCAGGTCGACGCGCTGCTGTCCAAGGTGCGGCGCAAGTACAAGGAATACGGCATCAACGAAAAGCCGTTCGCCATCGTCAAGGCCGACAACGGCACCTACGGCATGGGCATCATGACGGTGCACGACGCCAAGGAACTGCAGACGCTCAACCGCAAGTCGAAGAACAAGATGGCCGTCATCAAGGACGGCCAGCCCGTGCACGACCTCATCATCCAGGAGGGTGTGCTGACACGCGAGCGCGTGCACGAGGCCGTGGCCGAGCCCGTGGTCTACATGATGGACCGCTACGTCGTCGGCGGCTTCTACCGCATGCATGCCGACCGCGGCGTGGACGAAAACCTCAACGCACCGGGCGCGAGCTTTGTGCCGCTGGCCTTTGACCACAGCACCCACATGCCGCAGCTGGGCGCGCGCCCTGGCGCCAGCGCGCCCAACCGCTTCTACATGTATGGCGTGATCGCGCGCCTGGCCATGCTGGCCGCCAGCTACGAGCTCGAAGCCACCGACCCCGACGCCGAGGTCTACGACTGAAGCGGGCGGCGCCGGCGTCCGGCGCACCGCCAGTTGTTGCGCTGCAACATTGTGAAAAGGCCCGCGCCCGTGCGTCCGGGCCAACGGGCACAATGGCAACCCCCAATAACAGAGCCCCGCCAGCGCCCATACCGGTCGGTGCGCAGCGGAAATGGCAGTGGAAAACTCTAAATCCTCCCTGGGTGTGCTGATGCTGGGCGCCATCGGTGTCGTCTATGGCGACATCGGCACCAGCGTGCTGTACTCCGTCAAGGAGGTGTTTGGCTCGGGCCATGTGCCGTTCACGTCCGACAATGTGCACGGCATCCTGTCCATCTTCTTCTGGACGCTCACCGTCATCGTCTCGCTCAAGTACGTGGTGCTGGTGCTGCGCGCCGACAACCATGGCGAGGGTGGCCTGGTGGCGATGCTGGCGCTGGCATCGCAGACCGTCAAACACCAGCCGCGGCTGCGCAAATGGCTGCTGCTGGTGGGCATCTTCGGCACCTGCCTGTTCTATGGCGATGGTGTCATCACCCCGGCCATCACGGTGCTCGGGGCGGTCGAGGGGCTGGAGGTCATCTCGCCCACGTTCAAGCAATACGTGGTCCCGCTCACCCTGGTCATTCTGCTGTTGCTGTTCATGGTGCAAAAGCGCGGCAGCGCGAGCATCGGACGCTTTTTCGGGCCGGTGATGGTGCTGTGGTTCGTCGCCATCTCCGCGCTCGGCCTGTACAACATTGCCGACAACCCGCGCATCCTGTGGGCCATCAGCCCGTACTATGCGCTGCGCTTCATCTACGAGCACCCGGGCATCACCTTCATCATTCTGGGCGCCGTGGTGCTGTGCGTGACCGGCGCCGAGGCGCTGTATGCCGACATGGGCCACTTCGGGCGGCGCCCGATCCGTGTGACCTGGTTTGCCGTCGTCATGCCGGCACTCACGCTGAATTACTTCGGCCAGGGTGCGCTGCTGCTCAAGCGTCCCGAGGCCGTCAAGAACCCGTTTTTCATGATGGCCCCCGAGTGGGCCCTGGTGCCCATGGTGCTGCTGGCCACCGTGGCTGCCGTGATCGCTTCGCAGGCGCTGATCTCGGGCGCTTTCAGCGTGACCAAGCAGGTCATCCAGCTGGGCTACCTGCCGCGCTTGCGCGTGCTGCACACCAGCGTCAAGGAGGCCGGCCAGATTTATCTGCCCTTCGTCAACTGGGCCCTGTTCGCCATGATCGCGATGGCGGTCGTCATGTTCAAGTCGTCGAGCGCGCTGGCCTCGGCCTACGGCATCGCCGTGACGACCGACATGCTGATCACCACCATCCTCACCTTCTTCGTCATCCGCAACGCCTGGCGCCTGCCCCTGGCGTTGAGCCTGGGTGCCACGGCTTTCTTCTTTGTCGTGGACTTCGCGTTCTGGGCTTCGAACCTGCTCAAGCTGTTCGAGGGCGGCTGGTTCCCGCTGGTCATCGCCAGCGCCATCTTCATTCTGATGAAAACCTGGGAGGACGGGCGCCGCCTGATGCGCGCCGCCTTCGCCAGCGATGCCCTGGGCCTGTCCGAGTTTTTGGAGTCGGTGTTCGTCAGCCCGCCGGTGCGCGTGGACGGCACCGCCGTGTTCCTGACCGCCGAGCGGGGCACCGTACCCAACGCGCTGCTGCACAACCTCAAGCACAACAAGGTGCTGCATGCGCAAAACCTGTTCGTCACGGTGCACAACCACGAGGTGCCCTGGGTCGAGGGCGATGCGCGCGTGCAGCTACAGGCGCTGGGCCACAACTGCTGGCAGGTGGTCGTCCACTATGGCTTCATGGACGACCCCGACCTGCCGCGCGCGCTGGCCCTGTTGCGCGGGCGCGGCTGTGAGCTCGAGCCCATGGGCACCAGCTACTTCCTCTCGCGCGACACGGTCATTCCCACCGTGGGCACGGGCATGGCGCCGTGGCGCGAGAAGCTGTTTGCCCAAATGCACCACAACGCCAGCGGCGCGGCCGACTTTCTGCACCTGCCCAACAACGCCGTGGTGGAACTGGGCTCCAAGATCGAGATCTGATGCCCGGACAGCGCAGAAGATTTTGGGTGTTTTCCGCCGCCAGCCCTTATGGATAAAGCGCCTGCAGCTATGGATTGCATAGTGAAAAAGCGGCGGCGGTCGGGGTGTGCCGGGCGGTGCCAGAATCGGCCACCATGCATTTTTTCAAAGACTTGAGCCTTTCGGCCTTCACGGCCGGCTTTGTGGCCGTGCTGGTGGGCTTCACCAGTTCGGTGGCCATCGTGTTCCAGGCGGCGCAGGCGTTCCACGCCACGCCGGCGCAAATCACTTCGTGGATGTGGGCGCTGGGCCTGGGCATGGGCCTGTGCTCGCTCGTGCCCTCGCTGTGGCTGCGCAAGCCGGTCATGGTGGCCTGGTCCACGCCCGGCGCCGCGGTGCTGGCCACGGCGGGACTCGCCGGAGGCTTCAGCATGGCCGATGCCGTCGGTGCCTTCATGGTGTGCGCCGCCCTGATCACCGCGGCCGGCGCCACGGGCTGGTTCGAGCGCGTGATGAACCGCATCCCCATGGAGATCGCTGCCGCTCTGCTGGCAGGCGTGCTGGCGCGCTTTGGCCTGCAGGCCTTCGCGGCCGCCCAGACGGCCCTGCCGCTGGTGCTGCTGATGCTGGGCACTTACCTGGTCGCGCGCCGCCTGTGGCCGCGCTACGCCGTGGTGCTCACGCTGGCCGTGGCCATCGCCTATGCCGCCTTGCGCGGGCAGATGGCTTGGTCGGCCGTGTCGCTGGAGCTGGCCATGCCGCAGTTCACGGCCCCCGAATTCAGCTGGAGCGCCCTGGTCAGCCTGGCGCTGCCGCTGTTCGTGGTCACCATGGCCTCGCAGAACCTGCCCGGTGTCGCCGTCATCCGGGCGTCGGGTTACACGCTGCCGATCTCCCGGCTCATCACGCTCACGGGCGTGGCCACGCTGGTGCTGGCGCCGTTCGGCGCCTTCGCGCTCAACTTCAGCGCCATCACCGCCGCCATCTGCATGGGCCCGGAGGCGCACGAAGACCGCAGCAAGCGCTACACGGCGGCCGCGTCCTGCGGCGCTCTCTATATAGTGGTCGGCATCTTTGGCGCGGTCATCACGGGGCTGCTCACCGCCTTCCCGAACGAGCTGGTCGTGGCCATCGCGGGCCTGGCGCTGCTGGGCACCATCGGCAACGGCCTGTCCGTCGCCCTGCGCGACGAGCCGCACCGCGAGGCCGCGCTGATCACGTTCCTGGTCACGCTCAGCGGCGTGGCCATCGCCGGTGTCGGTTCGGCCTTCTGGGGTGTGGCGGCCGGCAGCCTTGCGCTGTTTGTGCAACAGTACG
>NZ_MWOM01000050.1:0-1005 GCF_012931925.1 Acidovorax sp. SRB_24 | reverse complement strand
CTTCCAGATCTACAAAGACACCACCTTTTCCATGATGCGCGAGGCGCAGCGCCGCGGCCACCGCATTGCCGCTTGCCAGCCGCAGGATGTGATGTGGGAGCGCGGCGGCCTGGTGCAGGGCCATGTGCGCGACATCACGCTGACCGGAAGGGAAGAGGCCTGGTTCACCGTAGAACAAGAGCGCGCCGCTGCACTGGCGTCGTTCGACGCGGTGCTGATGCGCAAGGACCCCCCGTTTGATAGCGAGTATTTCTATGCCACGCACCTGCTCGAACAAGCCGAGCGCGACGGTGCACGGGTCTTCAACCGGCCGCGCGCCCTGCGCGACCACCCGGAAAAGCTCGCCATCATGGAGTTCCCGCAGTTCATTGGCCCCACGCTGGTCACACGCGACGCGCGCGACATCCAGCGTTTTCATGCCGAGCACCGCGACATCATCCTGAAACCACTCGATGGCATGGGCGGCATGGGCATCTTTCGCGTGGGGCCCGATGGCCTGAACCTCGGCAGCATCACCGAAACACTCAACCGGGGCGGTACGCAAAGCCTGATGGTGCAGAAATTCCTGCCGGAGATCGTGGACGGTGACAAGCGCGTCCTGGTCATTGGCGGCAAGCCAGTCCCCTATTGCCTGGCGCGCATTCCCCAGGGCAGCGAAGTGCGCGGCAACCTGGCGGCGGGCGGCAAGGGGGTGGCGCGGCCCCTGTCGGCACGCGACATGGAGATCGCCAACGCCCTCGGCCCTGTCCTCCAAGAGCGCGGCTTGCTGCTGGCGGGGGTGGATGTGATTGGCGACTGCGTCACCGAGATCAACGTCACCAGCCCCACCTGCTTCCAGGAGATCCAGCAGCAGACCGGATGCGATGTGCCTGCGTTGTTCATGGATGCGCTCGAAGCGGCAGTGGGCACAAAAAACCTCGAAACTCTTGCCCGCTCCTCCAAACCGGTGCTATAGTCGAGGGCTTCGCTGCACGGAAGCCTCCTTCAAAGAGGGTCTGTGCCAGC
>NZ_MWOM01000037.1:0-39131 GCF_012931925.1 Acidovorax sp. SRB_24 | reverse complement strand
AGCGTTCCAGGCATTGGAATCCGAACGCAAGACGCTGCAGACCCGCACGGAGGAGCTGCAGTCCCAACGCAACCAGCTGTCCAAGCAGATCGGCATGCTGATGGGCAAGGGCGATAAGGACGGCGCAGAAACCGCCAAGGCCCAGGTGGCGGCATCCAAGGCGGAGCTGGAGCAATCGGCCGCGCGCCTGGAGCAGATCCAGGCCGAGCTGCAGGCGATGCTCATGGCCGTGCCCAACCTGCCGCACGAAAGCGTGCCCGTGGGCGCCGACGAAGCCGGCAACGTCGAGGTGCGCCGCTGGGGTGCCCCCGCCAGCTTTGCCTTCGAGCCGCGGGACCACGTCGATGTGGGCACGCCACTGGGCCTGGACTTCGACATGGGCGTCAAGCTCTCGGGCACGCGCTTCACGGTCATGAAGGGCCCGATCGCGCGCCTGCACCGGGCGCTGGCGCAGTTCATGCTCGACCTGCAGACGCAGGAGCACGGCTACACCGAGTGCTACGTGCCCTATGCGGTGAACGTCGATTCGCTCAAGGGCACGGGCCAGCTGCCCAAGTTCGAGGGCGACCTGTTCGCCGCCAAGAAGGGCGGCCAGGACGGCGAGCCCGTGCCCGACAACGCGGCGCTGTACCTGATCCCCACCAGCGAAGTGCCGCTGACCAACTTCGTGCGCGACGTGGTGGTGGCCGAAGACCAGCTGCCGATCAAGCTCACGGCCCACACGCCATGCTTTCGCTCGGAGGCCGGCAGCTACGGCCGCGACACGCGCGGCATGATCCGCCAGCACCAGTTCGACAAGGTCGAGATGGTGCAGATCGTGCACCCCGACCAAAGCTACGAAGCGCTCGAAGAGATGACCGGCCACGCCGAGGCCGTGCTGCAAAAGCTCGGCCTGCCGTACCGCGTCATGAGCCTGTGCACCGGCGACATGGGCTTTGGCGCTGCCAAGACCTACGACCTGGAAGTGTGGCTGCCCGGCCAGAACAATTACCGCGAGATCAGCTCGGTGAGCAACTGCGAAGCCTTCCAGGCGCGCCGCCTGCAGGCCCGCTTCAAGAACGCCCAGGGCAAGAACGAACTGGTGCACACCCTCAACGGCTCGGGCCTTGCGGTGGGCCGCACGCTGGTGGCCGTGCTGGAGAACTACCAGCGCGCAGACGGCCGCGTGGAGGTGCCGGAAGTGCTGCGGCCTTATATGGGCGGCGTCGAATTTCTACAGCCCTGAATTGCTGCTAGAATCTGAGGCTTCGACACACAGGAGAGGTGGCAGAGTGGTCGAATGTACCTGACTCGAAATCAGGCGTAGTGGCAACACTACCGTGGGTTCGAATCCCACCCTCTCCGCCAACAACACTAAGCGCCATGCGGCTTCCAAGCCCATGGCGCTTTTTTACTCCACTTTCTACCCCCATTTCAAAATGTGTTGCGTTGTGCGACACTGAGTGGCTTTGTGCGCCGACTCCCCCTTTGATCGGAGGCGGTCTCGCCCTTGGAGTGGCCTCTGTCGGCTCGTGTATCCTTGAGTAACAGACATAGATGTTCTATGCGTTGCTTTTTTGAGGAATGCAAGTGGACGAGAAGACAACGGGCTCTTGGCTCATTCATCATACTCAGCGGCTTCAGCGCGTGGATAGTCAGCGAGGCTATGAGCGGACTTTCAAGGCCGGCAAAGCAGGAATTCTTCTGTCTGCGATCTCGGCAGACAAACAATCTGTATTGTCTTCGGAGCGAGTGGAAGCCCTTGCTTCGGCAGCGAACATCAACACGTTGTTTGAATTGCCCGAACTACTTCGTACTCTAAAGGAGCGCGATGTAATCGACCAGTCCTCGAACGGCATCAGTGTTCTGGGTATCACCACCCAGTCGACGTTGCTGCACACGGCCAAAATCTTCGATGCGCTCGATCCATCCCCGCGCGAATTGGCTTCTGTCCAGCTTGCAGAGGCTGCTTCCAATGCACCCATTAACATGCGGGAGGCGCTTGATATTGGCGATCAGTTGCAACTTCCGGCGGCTCTGGCAAGGCAAGTGATCGAGGAAGCGGCCGATATCGGTTTTGTGGATTCTGAACCGCTTTCTGGTGATGATCGCCTTCTATTTAATGGCAACATTTTTAGGCGAGATGATCCTTCCAAGGTTAAGAAGGTTCTTGACTCGCTCGCAGACAGTGAGCAGAGGATGTTGTCGGAAGTGACATCCGCCCTTCAAAAACGTGGATGCCTTGAGGTTTCCGACGTAAAGAGAATGCTTGGCGGCCCCTTGTTCGACAAGGTTATGGCGGTAGGTTTTTTTGATCTGAATGTAGTTAGTAATTCACGAGAGGAGACAGGGTTTGTAACGCTGCCTTCGGCTTTTCGAAAATATAGTACTTCGATGGTGGAAGATGCGTTCGATCTAGCCAAGGCGTTCGTCAGTTCTATAACCTATGGAATGACGATGAGTTCAAGTTCACGCGGGAAGATTGATCTCGTATCGGCACTCTTGCGTACTTTGATCAGGGGAGAGCCTATTGGACCAGTTCCAGCAATCGCTGAGGATTACAAGATTCTTGAGCTTAAGGGAGTAGTGCAAGTAGCACCTGGTCGCAAAAACGGCAGATCGGGCCCAATGATGACTCTTCTTAAAAAAGAGGTTGGGGAGTTGGCATTGCAGGTGCTGCTACAAGGTGACGCTAGTGAACATTCACTAGACGCGCTTCCCAGCGCGGCTGTCACACGATACCGTGGCCCCGAGGAAAATCAACAGCGTGCACGAAAGAAGCAGTTGCAGCATTCGCCTCAAGCCACTAATGATATTTTGAGAGTACTTCGTACCACGGGGAGGTAATGGCGATGAGCTTAACTAAAGGCCCCATGCTGGAAGAAGCATTGCGTGCGTACTTCATGAAGGCGGGGTACTTCGTGGTGCGCGGCGTTCCATTCATTTATGAAGGATTTGACGTAACAGATATCGACTGTTGGCTTTATGGGAGAGCGTCTTCGGTCTCTCGGGAAATCGCCATTGTTGACATAAAGTCAAAGAAAACCCCGCAAGCAATCGAACGAATTTTTTGGTGTTCTGGGCTCCAAAAAGCAGTGGGAGCGGATAGGGCAATTGTTGCCACAACAGACAAGCGTGTGGAGGTTAAGGACTTTGGCCGTGAGCTTGACGTATTAGTTTTAGATGGGACATTTCTCGGAAAACTTCAGAATAGGGATGTTCACCTTGAAACGCGACTTTCAGATGAGGAATTCCTCGACCTCATAGGTAGCAGTCCCCTCAATAAGCTGGATGGCAATTGGAAGGCTCGTATTCGTGAAAGCAAGGCATTGCTCGCACGCGGCCCATCCTTCGATACGTGCATAGACTGGCTCAACCATGGGCGTTTTTTTGCAGATCAAGCAACCACCAGGAAGATTCAGGCACCTAATGCTCTGCGGTGCCTATATTTAGTAGCGTCATTCATTGCCATTGGTGTTGACTATGAACTTCGTGACCTCTCATTTGTCGAGGCATCAGAGCGTTCTAGGTTAATAGCGGAGGGCTTTACGTATGGATCGAAGGGCCGAATCGGAATGAAAAGACTCGTCGATCTTTCGATAGGTCTTGTTTCGGAGTACGCGAACCAGGGGCGCGCAATAGCTGGGCAGGTTCGTGCGAAAGTTGAGCACAGCCTTGATGCCATCCCAACTGGAATTCTCGGTGACTACTTTGGTCGTCGAGACGTGCTCAGCAACTTATTCCAAGTTGCAAGAGAGCTTGAAGAACTATCCGCGTCTCGTGTATTTAGACATCACACCGCTGCATCTAATGAGGCGCGGGCTCTATTAGGATGTTTGCTTGACTATTGGGGTATTGATCGGACATACTTGTTGCTGGAAAGCGCAGCAATTGAGCACGCTAGAAACCCGATGGAGCAGGATTAACTAGGCCCTCAAAGCAGACTGGGGATTTTTCTTCTCGCTACTGGACGAATGTACTTCGCTAGTGTCACGTCAGACTTGTGCCCTGTCTGCTCACGTATCTGCCACGCCTGCAAACCTTTTTCCGCAGCGCTCGTGCAGTAGCCGGCCCTCAAACTGTGACCGCTGACTTTGCTTGCGTCACCGCCTGTGCGCGCTACCGATGCTTTTATCACCAGCGCCACCGATTGCGCTGACAGGCCACGCCGTGCAACTCGGTCGTGGCGGCTGACGGCACGAAACACAAACCCTTCATTGATTTCAGAAACTTCCAGCCAATGCGCGAGGGCTCGCACTGGACAACGCTCGCCATTGGCCTGTGGAATAAACACTGTGCGGCCCTGAGCTTCTTGGTCAGTCTTGCTGGATGGCAAGAAGATCTCCACGCCATTGGCTAGGTGCGTCAAGTGCTCAACCCGCACGGCCACAAGCTCCGACCTGCGCATGGCCGACGCAAATCCAACGAGCAGCAATGCACGATCCCGCGCAGCTTTGACTGGCATCTTCTGCCATTCAATCATCACCAGTGCCGCGAGCAGATCATCTTTGACCATCGGCTGAACTTGCCGCTGCTTGGTGCCCAGCGTTCGTCGAATGCCCTGCATCACGCGCTTCACAGTCTCGCTTCGGGCCGGGGATTCCAGGTTCTTTCCGAGGTGAGCTTTGTGAATTGCGGTCACCCGTCGCTCCAAGGTGGCTACGGACAACCTTTCCGCGCATCGGGCTAGGTATTCGGCCAGAACGGCCGGGCTGACTGGAATGCTCCCGCCATTGGCAAAAAAATGCTTTAAATCGGAGGCGTACGCACGCTTGGTAGCCGCCGACTGGCTGGCCGCTATGAACTGCTCGGCAGTGGCCGAAAAACCGCTCAAAACGCCCTCTGAAGGCGTTTGCGGTGTGCGGTTGGATGTGGTGGTGCTGCGAGCAGACAAAGCTGCGCCAGCGCCATCCTGCGGATTGCGAATTTTCTTCATGGTGAGTCCTATGGACGGGTTGGAAAAACAATAAAAAACGGCCCGCGAAAGGGGCCGTTTTGGTGGTTATCTGGCAGTCGATAACTGCGTCTTAACGCTACCTTGAGGGTTGAGCAAAAATTCCATACACCCATGGGCTGACAGACGCGTGAAATCCACAGGCCAAGGGCATGAAAAAGTATGGGGAATTGGAGAGAAAACCGAACCAGCGCAAGACGCGCATCGCTATTGCAGCAAAATGTTTTTCTATTATCTCAGGAAAAGTCGGCGTTATAAATGAGCGAAAACGCTCAAAAATCCTAAGGTGAATGAAAAAAACACCAGCTTGATGTTCAGGAGACTGCGTTGCTATGTCTATCGCTGGAGCCAATGACATCGCACGGGTAGTAGCGATTTTGGCGCCAGTAGGGCAACTTATGGCTTCCAGAACAAGGCTGTGGCGCACCATTTTCCAAGCAATGTCGTGCCTTCCGCGCCACTAGCAACGATAGTCGGTGGCTTTACGCGTCCGAGCAGCTTTTTTGTGCAATTGATCACATAGCTCATGGGTTTGCGCTAGGACTTAAGCAGTCTTGTAACAGCTTCAGTCAGGCTCGCTAAAGTGGGCGCGTGGATTTTCAAAAGCGGTAAATCAAGCTCAGTACACACAGCCTGCGCATGGGTTAACTCTGCTGCAGCCAAATCAGAAATGGCTTGAACATCAGGCGTCCCTTTATCTCGCAGAGCCAATCTTCTGGCGATGACGCTTTCCGCCTCTGTGAGTAGAATCACACCAGTCAGGTGCAGCTCCTTAAATACCGATGTCGCCAGTGAAATCAATACACCCTGAGTGTCACGCAGGACAAAGTGACCATCTAGCAATATTCTCGGATGGGCTAAGCGCCTTTGATTAATCGCCCTTATTAATGCCAGTTGATTATCATCCAGATCAGAAGTTTTCTTGTCAATCCCCCAAGTAGCTTGACCCTTCTCTTTGCGGATAAGTTGACTGGCTGTCAAATGGGCTATACCCATTGAACTGGCAACAGGTGTCCCAAGAAACCCTTTGCCAACACCATGGATACCGGCCAAAAATATGACACTCATTTTTTTACCTATGAGACTAAGAGTTGTTCAAGCCTTTTCAATTCCTTTGGCGTAATGTATCTAAAAGACTGGGGGGCTGAAAAGTTTTTGAATATTTTCGTTGGTTGAACAGGCTTGCCATACACACGGACATTCTCAAGCATGAATGCGAAACCAGTTTTCTTGGATTCAAAATAGTCCATCAGTTCGGCTCGCGTCAGCCCGCCGCCGTTGTCTTTCGCAATTGCCCACAGTTTGGTTGGGCTAGCCTCGATGGTTTCTCTTACATCTGCCAAGGCAACAATCGCCTGTACAGGTGAAGACGAATAGATAGCGATTGTGCCTACGGTTTGAGCAGGGACCGTTCGACGTAGCTCAACCAGCTTGCTCCCATCAACAATGAGATTGGCAAACTTGGGCTTCACAGATAGCAGAATCGCGCTACCTTTAAGCTGCTGCGAGAACTCTTGAAAAAGATTCATCAGTAATTTTTCGGATTGATTGAATAGGGCCACTGACCACGCGCTCACGTTGAAGGCGGTCATAGCTGACTGGTTTGGGTAGATGCTTCACCAGTCGAAACAAGATTACTTTGGTGGGGCGCTTTGCCATTTCGTCAATCTGTTCGATGTCGTATACGGTGCGACGGCTAACTAGGATTGCAATTCGTGCCGCATCGTCGATTACTTCAAATCGGTCAACCACTCCAATTGAAGTGACAGATTTCTCATCGTTAGTTCGATAAAAAAGCACTAAGTCACCAACATTAATCGACTTCGTTTGTGCGTGACATAAATAGGCCAGCTTGATTGCATTGCCAATATTGCTTGAAGATTCAAAAAGCCGAGGCTGAATTGGTTGATAGTCAGGGAATAGTATTTCGTGAAAATGAGGCTGAATAGGGATCAGGAATTTCTGAACTGCTGAGTCATATCGAAAATGAGGGAAGTATCTCCGCGCGTATTCCAAAGGTGGAAACAGAGATGCATCGGGGGGGGAAATTGGATGCGACTTTACCAAGACAAGATCGCCAGCGTATGAACCACGCTCCTCAAAGCCAAACTCTTGAAGTAACCGAATCAGATAATCATGCCGCTCAGCATTAGCATGAATGAATAAGTGTTCGCAGGCGTTATCCGATGCGTAACGGAATGCCGCCTTCAGAAATAATTCGCCAATTTTTCTACCGCGAACACTATCACCAACCTTAAACGTACAGAGTTTGAGTGCAGTGCCGGAAAGGTGTTCTCCACTATCGTTTATGGCCTCATTTGATTGGGTTGCATATATGCAAATTGCAGCTAGAACGTCCGTCTCATCACGGTAGACCCATGCCATACGATTTTCTCGGGCTTTTCTGCGAAACCAATCATCAAACTCGTTATAACCTTCGCGAAGACTATCAAAAAAAGGCGCTGACAGTTGAGGCGTCAAACTGTGAAGCGGGGCATCTTGAATATTGGGAAGAGCGACTTTCCTTGGTTCATGCAAACGCCGCAACCAGTCTTCGGCTGTCTGAATTGTATAAACCCGATCATTGAGACCTTTCGCCCTTGCTTTAGTGTGGATGCCGCGATCTTCAGTGACAAGCGCATGTGCCGCATCACATGCAAGTGCATAAAGTATCTCGTTATCGCAGACGTCGTTAGGCCCGGTGGATGCCGTATTCCAGGGACAAGTCGCAGGGTTATCAAGAGCAGGGTATTGGCGAATTCGCTGAAGATTCCGTGATCGCCTTTGGGCATCCGTGTCACGTTCAAAGTCTGCAATGGTTGCCGGGTGATATAGGAGTTGGTGCCCACCAATATTCGCAAGCCTGACGAAGTTCGCAAGATTGTTCTCAAGGACTTGATACGAATCCTGAAGCGGGATCAGGATGTTCGTGTCGAGAAGAAAGCGAAGGCGTTGGCTCATGTCCGACTGACTATTTCTGAGACAGCACTTGATTGCACAGTGCAGGAAGCATTGCCTCTAGATTCACCATTTGTTTCGTACGAACTTCAGCAGCCCGTTCGAGTGCTTGCTTCAACTTCACAAATTGCTTCTGAGTAGCGATTGAAGGCACTGGTACGCGGATAGCCTCCAATGCTGATTGTTTAGTTGTCCTGTTCCGGTCAGCGGTACCGGGTGATGCCTCATTGACTGCGGTAAGTCCTGTTTCGGAAAGCAAGTAGTACAGCAAATACTCAGGGAGAGCGAGTTCCGGTTTCACCACTGCTGTGAGATAGCGATGGGAAGCAATATATCCATCATGCTCTGGCCTAGCCACACCAATGGCTCCCTCCCACGCTTTGATGTTGCTGAAAACAATGTCGCCCGCTTTTATCCAAACCGGCTTTTCCCATGTTGCGGCATCAGCATCAAAGTCAGGTTTGACAAACAAGCCTTTACCAAAAGACCGAGCGCCCAGTTCTTTGTATTTCTGGTTCGCCTCAAGTTGGACATTGCGCCTGACAAGCGGCGCAACTTCACGCAACGGCAACAATGCCGCTAGCTTCATGGTTTCCTGAAACCGAACAGCAAGCAAGCTCGCAATGTCACGGTCGATAGTCGAGCGCAGTTTCTCGATTGTCTGCAATTGCCGTTGCACAGTGTTAATTCGAGCAACGATTTTTTTCTGTTCCTCAGTGCCGGGAATTTGAATTTCAAGCTGAAGGAATTCATCTTCTTTCAGACGAACACGGTTAGTTGTTCCCTCGCTCGCACGAGCACATAAATCAACGAAGGCTGGAGTACGGCATAGCCATTCCATATATTGGGGCTGTAGCAGTTCTTGATTCACCTCAAACAAAGGAAAGTCGTTCGTGACAAGTGCCCCATCCAAAAATTCTGGAACTACTCCCATCGCGCCATTTCTGGCATCAATACGTGAAGCAATGAACTGATTTTTCCGAGCAATAAATCGACGCCCATTTACTGCAGCGCCGATGATTCGACCGCGCTCAATGACACCTTTTCCCCAGAGGCGAATGGTGACCTCTTTATATTCAGTGTCAGCGGCAGGCTGTGCAGCCTCACCAGAGCGGATGAGCAAGTCGGCCAGCTTGTGCCTGCGCCATCTGCCCTTCATACAGGCTCCTTCAGCAATGCCTGAACTTGCTCCATGATCGCAATGATTTGCCGCTCTTTATCCAATATGCTGGCGACAAGCTGTTCAGGCGGCAGGTGTGTGATGTCTTCCTTGGCAGTTGGGTTCTTCCGGTCAAGGTTGCAGCCATTGGCAAGAATCTCAGCCGCCGGAATCTTCCATGCCTGTGCATTCACTTCGCGCTTGTTCCACCATGCCAGCAGCCCGCCAAATTCTTCGTACTGGAGCGGCTGGGTCTTGGTGTAGTTCTTGCGGCCTTCGGGCAATGGTTGTTCGTAAAACCATACATCTTTGGTGGGGCCACTGCGGTCGAAGAAAAGCAGGTTGGCTGGGATGTTGGTGTACGGCGCGAACACCCCATTTGGCAGGCGCACGATGGTGTGCAGGTTGAACTCGGTCAGCAGTTCCTGCTTGATGCGGCCACAGATGCCGTCTGCAAACAGGGTTCCGTTGGGCACCACGACTGCGGCACGGCCAGCAGGTTGCCTGCGCAACTTGCGCATGATGAGTTGCAGAAATAGCAAGGCCGTTTCTGCGGTTTGCTTGTCGTCTGGGAAGTTGCCCAGGATGCCGCGTTCTTCTTCGCCGCCGAATGGTGGGTTTGACAGAATCACATCCACCCGTTCGCGGTCGCCAATTTCCTTGAGGGGAAAACGCAACGCATTGCCGGGGTCGATGTCGGGTGATTCCAAGCCGTGCAGCAGCAAGTTCATGTTCACCAGCAGGAAGGGCAGTGGCTTCGCTTCGCAGCCTTGGATGCTGCTTTGTTGAAGCTGTTTGCGCTTTTGCACTGAGGTGGCTTGCTTGGCAAGGTGGGTGTAGCTCTCCACCAAAAAGCCACCAGTGCCACAGGCTGGATCAAGCACCACTTCACCCAACTGCGGGTTGATCAGTTCAACCATCAGGCGAACCACGGGGCGCGGGGTGTAGAACTCACCAGCATCCCCAGCCGCATCACGCATTTCGCGCAGCAGGGTTTCATAGGTGCGGCCAAGCACTTCCAGTTCTTCGCTGGCGTTGAAGTGAATCCCATCGAGCTTGGTCAGCACGTCCCGCAGCAGGTAGCCGTTAATCATGCGGTTGACCATTCCGCGAAACACGGCGGCAATGGTGTCGCGCCTGTCATGCGACTTGGTGCCTTGCAGTTCACGCATGTACTTGAACAAACCGGGGCCGCGTGAGCCGTCCGGGCGCATGGCTTCATCTTGGTTGATGAAGGCAATCAGTATGTCGCCAGTCAAACCTTCTTTGGTGGCACCCCAGTCGCGCCAGCGGTAGGGCGCTTCAATGGCCGGTTTGAACTTTTCGCCAGCCAGTTGGCTTTCGGCCTCACGCACTTGCTCATGGTCGTCCAGAAATTTCAGGAACATCATCCATGTGAGCATGGGCAGGCGGTCACCATCGCCGTTCAGCCCCTTGTCTTTGCGCATGATGTCGCGTGCGGACTTGATGATGGAGCCGAGTTGCTGGGCGGTGGTTTGCGGTTGGGTAGTCTTCTTGGTGGCCATCAATTTTTCTTATTCTTGGTCAGAGCCTGCTGTCTCAGGGATGTACATACGACGTAAAGGGATCAGCCCTTTGTACTTGGAATCGAGTTGTTCATAGTGTTCAAGGATCAATTGCACCAGTGCATCACCATCAATCAGCCGCAGGTTGTGTTTGGCGCGAGCGAATTGGACTGCCTGACTTGTGAAAGTGCCTAAAGTGACAAATAGCCCGAACTCAGATTGAGCGACCTTTCCATAAAGTTGGGAGATAACTGGATCGCCGATACTCCCAACCGAACTTTTCACTTGAACTTTTATGATGGGTGGCTCAAAGCCAAGTTCATCCCTGTGTGCCACTATGTCAATGCCACCATCCACACCGGGAGGTGAAACGCGAGTTCGGTATCCCATGGTCTGCAAAAGGTTTCCAACAAAATCGGCGAATGGATGTCCCTTTGTTTCCTGCGCCAGAATCTTGAGAATGAAGTCGCTAGTGGACTCCTCAACATCGTGTTTTACATCTGCAACCGTCTTGTCTTCAGATGCAGGAATGGGGGTCGGGACACTCTTAGACTCAATTGCAGCGAAGAACTCTTCTGAGTAGGTCTTAACAGTGAAAAGCGATAAGGCAGAGCCGATTTCGTAAAGTGCGCCTTGTGAAAAATGCGTCCGAGGCAGTTCTTTCAACCATTTTACTGCACGTTGGTTGGGATAGCCCTTCGATTTTCCGGGGCTGTACTGATACTCCCCAATGATTTCCCCTAAATGAATAGTCTTTGTGTGCTTTGCTGGGAATGCAACCAGATCACCGACTTTCATCTCATTAACAAATCGGAATAGCTGTCCAGCCGAGCCGGGGAGTGCTGCGGGTTTCGTATGAGGTAATTTTGATAGGTAGTGTGATTTGAATGCTTCCCGTGTCTTCGGAATGCTAGCTAGATCACCAACCTCAGCCCAGCCTAGCGCGATTATTTTGTTGTCAATAAAAAGTGATTCAGCATCGCCTGTCTTACCAGCATGAATGCCCCAGAGAGTGGTATCTTGTTCCATCGGTAGCCTATGTGTAAAGGGTGGCTTGCATCTGTGTTACGGCCATGCGTAGTTGTTCAGGCCCACCAAATTTGGCCGCAATTTCCATTGCATTGCCGTGGTCTGAAATCGGAGAAATTCGCAGCGCGTCAGGCAGGCGTAGTTGGTCGGTGCCGTTTTCGGTGTACCTGTCCAGTAACTCGTCCAAAATCTGCCGTGCCTCATCGCCGTATCGGTCAAAAAAGTTTGACTTTTCACGTCGCAGCTTTTCTGCACGTTGGCGGCGCGTGAGTAGCGGGGCGTTAAAAGCAACATGGCACAGCAAGTCCAGCAAATCGGCATCCGGCTGGTTGGTCTGTTCCACCAGTTGGGCAAGGTCAATGCCACGGTCTGCCAGTTGCGCAATCAGGCCTTCTCGTGTGGCAGGGTCTTTCCAGTGGTTTGCCAAATCTTCGGGCGAGCGGTACAGCACGCGCACTTTTTCAGCGGTGTAGTCCGAGAATTGCACCATGCGCAGGTTGTTGCCATCGGCATCCAGTTCGTACACAAGGTGGGCGGCAATTTCAACACTGCCACCGTCAACGTAGAACTTCCGCCGTTCACCCAGATCCTGTTCGATCACGCCTTGCGGCTGACCGGGTTCGACAGGTGGGTCTTCTTCATTTTGCTGCTGGTCAAACTCGACCACATGCTCAGGCTCAACCACTTGCCCCGTGTCGTTGGCAGCTTCTTTCATAACTTGGGCGGCATGACCGTCAAAGTCGGGATCGGCAAACATTCTGGTGGCTGACCCGGTGTAATCGAGGATGTCGAAGAATAACTTGTTGTAGTCCTCACGCACCCGTGTACCGCGCCCGATGATCTGCTTGAACTCGCTCATGGAGCCAATGACGCGCACCAGCACCACATTCTTGACCGTGGGTGCATCCACACCAGTGGTCAGCATCTGTGATGAGGTCAAAATCGTTGGCGTGGACTGGTTGGTTTCCAAGTCCTGAAACCGTGACAGGTGGCCACGGCCAATATCGCCCTCAGCAGCAGTCACGCGGCACACGTAGTTGGGGTTCTGCGTCACCAAGTCAGCATTCAGGTTGGACAAGGCACGGCGCATTTCATCGGCGTGTTCCTGATCGACGCAAAACACAATGGTCTTGGCGAAGCGGTCGGTACGCTTGAGGTAATCCGTCAAGTGCTGCGCCACGGCTTCGGTGCGCGCCTTCAAGCTGACCAGTCGCTCAAAGTCTTTGGTGTGGTATTCCTCGTCCGGTATCTCGTTGCCATAGCGGTCAAGCTGGCCGCGTGTGGGTCGCCAACCCGCAGCATCAAAGGTGGTGATGACACGATGCACTCTGTATGGTGCCAAGAAGCCGTCTTCAATACCCTGCTTGAGCGAGTATTCGTACAGCGGCTGACCGAAGTAGGCATAGGTATCACGCGATTCTTCGCGCAACGGGGTAGCCGTAAGCCCAAGCTGAAAGGCTGGCTCAAACCATTCCAGTATCTCGCGCCAGGTTGAATCGGCACGGCTGGAGCCACGGTGGCACTCGTCGATGATGATGAGGTCGAAGTAGTCTGGCGAATACTCTTTGTACAGGCCGGGGCGGCGTTCATCTTCGGCAATCGCCTGATAGGTCGAGAAGTAGATTTCACGGCCTTTGACTGCTTCGCCGCCCTCGATCTTCCAGCGGGCATCACCAAAGATGGCAAACGTTTTGTCTTTCGGGTCGTCCACCAAGATGTTGCGGTCGGCCAAAAACAGCACCCGCGTCTTGCGCGTGGGGTCAGCATCTTTGTTCCAGCCCGAAGTCCACAGCTTCCAGACGATGTGAAAGGCAGTGGGCGTTTTGCCTGTGCCAGTCGCCATCGTGAGCAAGATGCGCTTTTGCCCTGAAAGAATCGCGCTGACCGTCCGGTTGATGGCAATTTCTTGGTAGTACCGTGGCGGCTTGCCCGTGCTGTGGTTCAGCGACTGGAGCATGGTCTTGACTGCAACCGCGCTGGTCAGCGGTGTGCCTACGGTTTGGCGGTGCCAAAGTTCTTCCGGCGTGGGGTAGCGGTCTATCTTTTGCTCGATGCCAGTCAAAAAGTCGAATTCAATGATTTCCCGGCCATTGGTGGCATAGGCAAACTTGAGTCCGAGGATTTCGGCATAGTCTTTGGCCTGCTGCAAACCGTCTCCAGCGGTTGATTTGTACGGCTTGGCTTCAACGACGGCCAATGTCAGGTCACGGCGGTAGCGGAGGAGGTAGTCGGCACGTTTGCCTTCACGCCGCTTGGCGGTACGGCCTGTGAGCACAATGCGACCGTCGGTAAAGCTGCGCTGTTCGGCAATCTCAAAAGGGGTATCACCCCAACCAGCCGCTTGAATGGCTGGTGTCACGTACTCGCGGCAGGTATCGGCTTCGCTGAACTCGAACGGATTGGGCTGGCTGTTGACCGTCATGTCGTCCCTTGTTGATCTTCTATTTTTGTATATCGTCGCCTTGCAGCGGTGATATCCATGCCGCCGCGCAGTTCATCACACGATGACCATAGCGAAGAGTAAAGCTCGGATTTCTTGTTTGCCATGGGGGGTCGTCGCAGATTTGAACGCAACCACTGATTGTGGACGACTACGATGCTGACCGAGACCGATGGAAGCGGTTTTCCATGTGGTGAAATTGCTCGAAAAATAAGCAATTTACCGAGGGATTGCGACGCGAAATTTCTGCTGCACCATTGGTCGGGAGATCAGAAAAGAAGCTCCACAGCGTCTAATTGACGCCAAAATCGCCGGTATATGCGCTATTTTGCATCAAGTTGGTTTTGTTATATGCATTTTGGTATATAATTAATGAAATATGCAGTCATTTTGCATAAAACAAGATTTTTGACAGTTTGCAGTGCTTTTTCGCCAGTATTTTGTCGATTTCTCGACGATTACGGCCCCTGCTGAGCACTGCGAATGTCGCCTCTGGACGTTCTTGTTCAGCGGCCTCTCGATCACCTCTCTACACCCGCTTTGCGCCCTTCACAGTCCCGGTCTCAGTGGGGATTGAATGGCTGACCGTGGCCCTGATTTGGGCCGCTGAAAGCCTGCCCCAACAACCTGCCGATTGGACAAACTGGTGTACTTCCTCCCCGGAGTAACCCATGACCAAGGACCTGTCACCAAGCAGCGCGAGAAGGAATGCGCCCACGCTTGACCCTTGCGGTCAAAACGGGCCAGCCTTTGCCGCCGGTAATGCAGCCTTCAGACGCCACCAAATGGGCCGCCTGCTGCATCGGATTGGGGCCCTGCTACCTGGGTGGTTGGATGGCCAGGAACTGATCCGAGAAAGTCGGCAGATGGAGCAGCGATGCTGGCGCGAACTTGGGTATGCAAAGCAGCCCATTTTTGATGGTGACCTGCCTGCTTTTTTGATGGTGGACGGAGACGGTCATCCATGCGATCTGTCGGTTCCATCGGAGCCGGTGAAGCTGGCCGCTCGCATGGCAAATTTGGCCCCCTCATCATCGCCAACGCCGTCGTCCATCGGCACGAATCTGGACACGCTGGCGCGGCTGCTGAATCTCACGCCGTTCGAGTTCCAGTGGCTGCTGTGGTCGTGCACCATCCGGCGCTTTGGCCGTGCGATCTTGCCGGTCGTCCCATTGCGTGATGCCACTCATGGCTGCGACGTGCTGGCGCTGTTGTGCGAGATGCCGGTGGACGCCGTTCGAGATGCCGTGGCATCGCGTCGGTTGCACACATGGGGCGTTCTAGATGGCATCGGTAGCGATGGGGCAATGCCGCCGCTGCTCAGCGGCTGGCTGTCGGCCACTGACCAGTTTTCTGAATGGATCGAGCAGCCCTACGACTCGGACACTGACCTGTTGATTGCGCTCTGCCAAGCGCAAGTTTCGTTACCAGTCTCTCGCTGAGGCTTCGTCTCTCGGCGGCTGCCGTTCTGCAGCCGCACTGATTTCTCTGACCCGCGTTTTCTATCCGGTACCTGTTTGCGGAGGAATACGCACGCCCGTTTGTTTTCGCCGTTTGTTTCGTTCCCTACCAATGGAGGTTTCTATGACCACTACTACACCCGAATCCACATCAAGTCCGGCTCCCTCCACACCGACCACCACCACCACCATCTATTCCAGCCGCGCCAAGTTCACACCGGGGCAGATCGTGGCCACTCCCGGAGCGTTGGAGCTACTTCAAGAAACCGGCTTCAGCGCTGCAGCATTGATTTCGCGGCACCTGCATGGCGACTGGGGCGATCTTTGCGACGAAGACCGCGCAGAAAACGACTTCGCCGTCACCCGCCGTTTGCGGATTCTGAGTTGCTACCGGCTGGTGGATGCTGCGCGGCTGGCTGCGACGCCACCCGACAAGCGCAGTGCACTGCCCACCCTTTGGATCATCACGCAAGCCGATCGCAGTGTCACCACGCTTTTGCGTCCAGATGAGTATTGAAATGTCCAAGGCGATCTCATTGAATCGCCCGGCAGTTTCATATCGGTTCCAGCGTGTGTATCCGGGATTGCAAACAGGGCACGCGCTGACCGTGCAGACCAAGCGCCAACAGCCGGTGCGGTTTTTCATGCAGCAATCTGACCTTGACGGAGCCTGCGGGGTACATATCGCGGCGATGATTTTGGCAATCCACGATCTCGCAAAACCGTCGGCCTTGCACGAGATGAGCCACAGAAAATCAGGCATATCCGCGCTGGTCTGGCAGGCGTTTCAGCACACCTACTTTGCAGGCGTCCACCCCGAAGAGTGGGTGGAACTGGTGGATGGCCTGAACCTGCCGCTGGCGTTGACAGCCAAGTACGGCGTACAAGATGACGCGGATGGTCGCGCCCTGGAATGGCTCATGCGCGGCGGCGATCTAGTGGCCCTGGCATTCGCGTCGGTGAAACACAGCAGAACTAAGCACTGGGCCCTGGCGGTCGGTGTTGAAGGTGCGGTGGTTGGCAAGGTGCATTTGCCCGACACGATTCTTTTGCTCGATCCATCGGCTGGCGAGCCATCGTTCAACGTGGCCAATGCGCGGATGCGGCTGCATGCCCCCAGAGCTTCAAGCCGGAGTACCAAGCCGAAAGCTCTGAACTCCACCGGCGAGACCAAGCGCAAGCCCGTGATCTGGCTCTACGAGGCGGCGGAATGGTCTGCCGAAGAGGTTCGGTTGTTGGCGGCCGTGCGTATCCGACGCTTGCCGGATTAACGCAACGGTGACCGGCGTGTTCCTTGCGGCCGATCCCCGGTCTTGTCCAGGGATGCCTCATTGATCCGGCGCCTCACAGACGTGCGCCGAAGGTTCTTTGGCAGTTGGGCCTCGAAGCCAGCCATCAAGTCGGTCATGGTCATGCCGAGCGACTTCGCCAGCGAGTCCAGCACCAGCAGCGTAGGCGCCGACAAGCCACGCTCCAGCAGCGAGATGTAGGTGCGATCCATGGATGCGTCGAAGGCCAGTTCAGCCTGGGACTTGTCGCTGTTCTTGCGCACGTTTTTCAGGTATTCACCGAATGCCACGGCAAGAGGATGACGGTCGGCGGCGACCTTCTTCTTGGTGGTGGTTGGGGTGAATTCCATTGAGGCAAAAATGCCTCAATGACGACTTAAATACGACGGAGTTAATTCTGCATTGTGAGAGACTTGAAACTTCAAAAGAGAGGGTGGAGATGAAAGCAAAAATTAGGAGCATGGCGTGGAGTTGCCTCGCCTTGTTATGCGGCGCGGCTTCTGCGCAGATTCGTGACGGCGCCTACACCGGCACACTCGAATGCGGCCCCTTAATAACCAATCCCCAACAAGGCGCTTGGAAACAGCCGATCAATATCAACGTCACCGGTCAAACCGTGACTTGGGAGCGGCCCGATCCACGTATCACCGAAGTCGGATCAAGTACCTTGCGTGACCGGAGAGTGAGCTTCACGTTGGAGGGGCGCTGGAATCCGGGTCAACGTAACTCCGGAAAATGGCGCAACGTGGTCATGCTTGAGTGGAAGGACTCTGCGCTATCCGGGCCTGCCACCATTTTTTCTGCCAATGGCGACCAGCGTTTACGCGATTGCTCGGTTCGGGTTGCGATGACTGGGACCGCCGATACCTCGGCAGTTGCATCGCATCAACGCAATGCAGGAGCGGCGATCTCATCGGCCGCCAACGGAAAGCTCGCCAATGTAGGCGAGTCGGCGCTATCCAAGTTGCAACGTTCTGCAGCAATTCCAGCGCCAGTGCCCGACTCTGCTGCGCAGACCCGCAGGCAAGTCCCAATAGCACAGCGCTCGGTCGATCCTGCAGCCACGGAGTACGAAGCTGCTCAAACCAAATTGCGCGCAGATGAAAAGGCCCGTCAAAACCGTGCGCCAGTGCCTATCACACCGGACATGTGCGTCGATGGCGTATGTGTGGAGCAGGACCTGGGGGCTGTGGCCGCGAATCTGAACTGGGCTCCGCCCGATCCCATGGAGCAAATTCCGAGCAGTCATCGCAAGGCCTACGAAGATGGAATTCGACAAGGAATGCAAACCTGTGAGAAGGCCAACCAGCCGGTTTGGATGGACAAGGCGCGCAAGCTTTGCGACTTCCTCATCATGGGGCCGTTACGCCCCAAAGCCGATCTGGTGACGTTCTTCAAAGAGAACCGGCAAGCGGTCTGTGTGACTAGTGGCAAGTATTTCAAGCTGCAGATCAGGACCGCATTAGGGCCGACCTATGTCGAAGTTCGGTTCTCTCGGGATGGACGCCCCAAGATCAAGGAGATTTCCAAGGAATTCCAGATCAAGAACAAGGACGACTTGGCCGAGTTGAGCGCACAGATGCGCAAGAAGCACCCGTATACCGGCCATAGCTTTGATGCAAAAACTGCACCGTGGGGTGGCTATGTCTCCTACGACGATGGCTATGCCATGGGACCCACATACCGGCTTGAAGCGCGTTCCGTGCTTTTTGATCCGCGCGAAGAGCCAAACGAGGGAACCTGCACGCCCGCGCGCAAGACTATCACCGTGCAATGAGCCGCATCCGGCAGCTAACAAATTTCTTTCTTGACGACAACACCATGATGAACCTTGATCTTTCCCGTGCCAAGCTGGCGATCTCGATTCTGGCTGCGGCCGCACTTTCGGCATGCGGTGGTGGTGGTGGCGGTGACAGCAGCGCACCGGCTACGCCTATGGCGCTCACGCTGGCGGCTGCTCCGGCTATTGCACCGGCCAACGGAACCACTGGTGCCGACTATGCGCCCACGGTGCAATTCACGGCCAGCAAGGCCATGGCTGCTGCCGGTGTCAAGCTGGTCTGCGATGGGGCGGTCGTGGCGGGTAAAACCACTGTCTCGGGCGCCTTGGCAACCTTCACGCCCGATGCTCCAGGACTCGCCGCCGCCGCGCAGTGTACGGCCTCGGTGGATGCACCAGCGACGAAAGATGCGGCTGGAACGGTTTTCACCGGATCGACCGCTTTGACGAGCTTCACGGTGAAGGCTTTGGCATGCCCTGGCGGCACCGTCAACACCCCGCCGTCGTTCAATGGTTCGACATTAGTGGCCGCCTGCGGCAATGTGTTCATTGAACCCGCCGTTGCCAAGAATCTCTGGCCAGGGATCGTCACTGGTATCCAGACGGCTCTGGAGATGGATCGCAAGGTCTACAGCCAACTTCAGGCGGCCCAGCCGGATGTGCTGGTGTGCCAGTCGGGGTCATGCGCCGACTATTTCGCGGGGCCTCGCCGGCGCAATACGACGCTGTACCCGAACACCTATGCAGGCCAGTATGTGGCGCCGCGCATGACCGTGGTGCTCACGTCGCCGACCTGGACGCAGAACCCCTATGTGCTGGCGCACGAGTTCTCGCACGTGGAGGTGGCCAAGCGGACCAATGGCGCGCATGTCCCTGCTTGGTTCGACGAGGGGCTGGCGACCTATGCGGGCGGCGAGCCGATCTGCACGAACGTCACCGGCAAGGGCATTGACGATTTGCGCAAGCTCGATCAGGAGACGGATTGGGTGGCGTACACCGGGCCAGAAGATGTGTTCTCCAAGACCTACTGCCAGGCGCGTGCGGAAGTGGCTGCGTGGATCGGCAAGCGCGGAAATGCTGGGGTGGTGCAACTGCTGGATGCGGTACGGCAGGGGCAGTCGTTTACAGGGCAATATGGTGCGATGCTGACGCAGTAAACGATATGCCTGGCTTGGGTTATGGCGAATAAAAGAACGCTGCGAAATGCTTTTTTTGCAAAAAAAGCTGGTGGTTACGGTGCTTGAAACCACCAGCTTTATCCACTATGCACGAAGCCAAGCGCGCGCATTCTGTGACGCATCACTCCATCCATACCAGCGGCTTGGCTCGTACACAAAGCCTCCCTCCAGGGCCCATGCTGGCACTTCCATAATGGCTGCTGGATCGGTTATGGCGGCCCAACTGAGAGCGTCGTCTTGCAATGCCGGAATCGAAAGATCAATGCCGTACTGCTGGATTATCTCCAGGCGGCGGCGATAGTAAGTGGCGGGGCTTTTACAGAAGTCCATGGGGTGGCGACCATCCAGCCACAATGCGATCAACGTGCGATGTTCCAGCTTGGCGGTCTGGAGCAAAAGCTCCCGCTTGTCCAAGGGCGGCAAGTCTTGGAGTGGTATTGATTTGACCATCTCGATGTGAAGCGCACGGGCGGTTTCCGGGTGCCAAAGTGAGCCATGATCCAAAGGACAGTTCTTGTTCTTGAGACAGCGCTTATGTCGGGTCTCTAAGCGCGCGCCATGGGCAAGATACTGCTCCATCATCTGTTCAAAGTACAAGCTTGTTCCGATGCGATCAAAGTCCATTGACATTCGGCCAAGCAACTTGCGCTTGTGCTTCTGCAGCCCATCCAGAAAGTAGTGGTACTTGTCGTAGAGAATTGCCTGGCGGTCACGCGATTGGGGATACAGCCGCACTCCAATTCCTGGCCTGATAGGGACCGCTTCAAGGGCAGGATCGGCATTGCGGCGGATGTTGTCACAGAGCCCGGGAATCAAGCCCTTTGGCATCGTGTAATGCTCCGCCACATGCACTTCATCGACGGCATAGTTGCCGGTGTTCAGTGCGTCAGAAACCGACGCGGGACACTCCAGTTTTAGGGTCTCGAACACCAGCAATACCGATGCTTTAACCAGCGCCGTAAAGTCGTTAGATCCCATACCGTTATGCCCTTGCAGCCACAGCGCTGGCGAGCCAGAAAACCGCATGCGTTCTGCTCTGGTCTCCACACGCGCGGCGAAGTGCGGAGCCTCTTTATCAGCGCACACTTTGACCTCGGTGAACGACTTGGTTTTTGCGCCGCCGGGGTGGCGTGTCATGACGGCTTTTCCAATTTCTGGAAAGTCACCGCCACGGATGGTTATGTCGAAGTAGTCAATCATGATGTTGTCTTCATGGTGTGCTTTCACTCTCATTTCCGAGCAGTACAGTCCACCCATCTAATAGTGATAGTTATCTCCATAGCTCTACTTAGCGAATGGCACCGTGCGCGGCTGCGTTGATGTGGTCGCGCAGGGATGTGCAACGGTGCATTCGCTAGTGGATGCACATATGCATCACTTCGTTTTGAGCCAGCGGCCTACGGTAGTGCGATCAATGCCAAGCTCGTCGGCAATGGCGACTTGAGACATGCCCTTGGCCTTCATCGCATGGACTTTTTCGATGCGCGGGTCTCGATGCATGCCCGCTTTGTGATGCCAGGTCACTTCACCCTTCTCGCCTTGGCGCAGGGTTGCAGCAATGGGCTGTACCTCGGAGTTTGCCAAGTGGCGAGATTTCTCCCAGACAAGGTTGAAGCGCAGTGCACCATCACCGGCCGCATCGTCCACCGGCTTGAGGGCCACCGACCAGTCCAGGGCATCTTCATGGCTGCTGCTGCCGCGCTGCTTGCCCGTTTTACCCGTATGGTGGATCACGATGACTGTGCGACCGGCACGCTTGTGTCCGAGCATCCAGCGCATCATCGGCGCCCAGGCTTCAGCAGTTTCGCGGCCATCGCCACTCCACGCGGAGTAGTTGTCGATGAAGATCACGTCCCAGTCCGTGCCGATCATTTCGTCGATGGCGCGCTGGCCGTCGCCCGTGTTGATCGAGGGCAGCAGATCGGTGAAGGCCTCCGGGGTAAAGAGCTTCAGATTGGAGGGAGGGTCCACATTGAAGCTGCGGCACAGAGACAGGATGCGCTGGCGCAGGGTGAAGAGGTCCATCTCGCCATCAAGGTAGATGACGCGACGTGCGCGACGCGCTTTGCGGCCCAAGAATGCGATGCAAGCACTGATGCAGATGGCCAGGCTCAACGCCACCCACGTCTTGCCGCGACCGCGCGGGCCAAACAGCATGCCGGTCTGGTTGGACTGAATGAGACGGCCCCAATGGTTCTTGCGGCGGGGCACCTCGAGGTGGACGAACTTGGCGGCGGAGATCAAGCGCATTTCGCTACGAGGGCGAAAGAGCTTGCTTTGGTCCGGCTCTGAAATGGGCGCATTCGAGCGCACCACCTTTGCCGGTAGTGAGTTGGTTTTCATGATCTTTTTAGGGATGCACGGCCACTGCTGCAGCCGTGGTACTTCTGTTGTTCTCGGTATTTACAGAGACGGCGAGACTTCAGTAGAAGCGGTCAGTTCGGGCTGCGCAACACGCAGGCTACACGTGATATGAACCTCACGGGTGGTCTTGCCTTCACGCTTGCCACAAGCACCAGTAACCACGATTTCCTGGCCATCGTCGGTGGCATGGCGGTACACGTTTGCCTGTGCGTTCAGGTACGTCAAGCCCTTCAGTTTGCCCCGCGTGCACGTCGAAAGGATGGTCTCGGAATATCGAGCACCAAACTTGGCCAAGAGGAACGCTGGCGTGAGATAGCAACGGCTCAGTGCTGCCTTGGCTTCGGCCGTGATGTAAACCTGTGCAAGGTCGAAGATTTGAATGTGGAGACGGAACTCAGGCTGGTCGATTGAGAGTTTCGAGCGCTTGTGAATCGACAAGGTCTTGTCCGCAATCAGTGCTTGAAGGTCAACGCGTTCCAGCAGATCGGCAACCGTGCCGTCCGAGAGTTCGGCATCGGCTGGTGCGACAGCCTGCTGCTGTTCCAAGACCGGCGCTTGAGGGAACGTGGAAGAATTGGGCATGAGTAGTCCTTTGCCACCAGCAGTAGCTGAGGCTCTTTCAGTAAAAAATGAGGGAGATGCGCCCTTTAAGGGGCGGTGGGCAGGGACGATGACCGGGACAAGGACATAGTGGGCCTGCGGAGAGTGCTGGTAGCTCGCGCCGGGCTATTGCAAGGCCTTGCGTTGCTCGGTCTTGGCATCGCGCTCGGCGATGCGTTGTTCCAGCCACGCTTCAACCTCATCAGCCACGAAGCCTACGCATCGAGCACCGATCTTGATGGGCTTGACAAAGAGATTCTCGGCAACCATGTTGTCCAGGGTACCCGGGCTAATGTCGAGCATCTCGCACACCGCTGCCTTGCGGTGAATGCGGCGATTTTTAGGTCTGCTTTTGGCTGCAGCCGTGCCAAAAATCACATTACCAATGTCTGGGTTCATTTGCGCTCCTTTGCGAAAAATTGAACCCCGATGATGAATTTCCGTCTCCAATCTGGAAAGTGCTCTGCTTAGCTGAATGCCAACTATTTGCTGGTCTCTTTTTTGATGCCAGCCAGCCACTTTCGTACCGTTCCCGCCTCCGGTAGCTTCTCAGTGGTCTTCCCCTCGCGTTCGAGCGTCGTGTTCTCAGCGATCTTCTTGTCCAGCCAATGATCCCCAAACGCGGATGCCGATCTCTTGCTCTTGTCCTGCATCCAGGCTTCTTGAGCCTGCGTTTTTAGGGGACCGTACGCGCTCGCTTTTGACTCTCCCCCTTTTCTTGTCTGCCTGTGGTGCTGAAGCTTCGATTTGCCGGTGAGCATCACCATTGCAATGAGTTCTGCTGAAGGAGGATGTTGTCGCAGATGAGTCAGGAGGTCTTCCATCTCTCCTGTGTCACAAAGCCTCCACAACTCGTTTGCGGCGTTTTCGTTTTCAAGCAACTTCATGATCGCGGGTCGTGCGATGGCTACGTCTCGAAAGCGAACTAAATAGTCGGAAAACGCTGTTGGAATAACGAAGGTGCGTTCCGCACGTGCGCTGTCCGCCGACGCAACCATGGTCAGATAATCTTTCGAGTCAAATGAGGGTTTAGGCTTTCTCTTCATTTGTATGCTCGCCTCCCTCGGCGGCTTGTGCAAGATACTCTGCCCACTCGTTCATCAATTTGCGCCGTTTTTCAACCATGTCTGACCGGTGATAGGCCCGAACTGTTGCGTCGCCGACTACGTGGGAAAGAGCCACTTCGAGCATTTCGTGTTCGTAATGCGCAATGTCTGCGCCCCACGTACGAAAGCTTGCGCGGAACCCGTGCATGGTGAAGTCATAACCCATACGCCGCAGCAACTGCGTGAATGTCATGTCGCTCAGCGCATGACCTTGGAGATTTTTGAAGATCAAACCGGAAGGCTGTGCATCTGAATTTCTGAGTTTGGCAGCCGCCTGAAGGACGCGCACTGCTGCTTCCGACAAGGGAACCGTGTGTTCACGACCCGCTTTCATACGCTCTTTCGGAATGGTCCAGCAGCGGGCATCCAAGTCAATTTCCTCCCAGACTGCATTCCGCACCTCCCCCGATCTTGCGGCTGTGAGGACGATGAATGCAAACGCCAGCTTCACTACGTCGCCGGACGTGCTGCGAGATACAGCCAGGAGTACCGTTCCTACCTCCGAATAAGGACAGGATGCATGGTGCTCGACGACCCGTTGCTTCGAGTTTTTTGGAAGAGATTTCTTGAGTTGATCCCAGGCTTCGCTATCGAGGCCGTCGCAGTACCCCCTGGATGCGCCATGGTTGATGACAGTGCGAATGCGTTGGAGCACCCGTGACGCTGTTTCAGCCTTTTCTTTCCAGATGGGTAGTAGCGCCACGCGCATATGTTCTCTCGTGACTTCTCCCACTGGCAGGTCGCCAAACTTAGGAAAGGCATACGTGGACAAGGTGTTGATCCACTGCGCTGCGTGCTTGGCGTTTTTCCAGTCGTCCTTGTTGGTTTCGTGATACTCCTTCGCACAATCGGAGAAGGTGATGCCTCTGCGCTTGGCTTCCAGTTGGGAAGTTTGAAGCTTTGCTTTTTCTTCCCGGCGGTACTCGATAGGGTCGTGACCGTCGGCGAGGATTTGCCGATACCGGCGGGTGCGGTCTCTTGCCTCCGCCAAAGTGAAGTCATCCAGAGACCCCAAGCCCATCTCTCTGGTCTTCTTGTTCAGGGTGTAGCGGAATATCCACGAACGCGATCCGGAGGCACTAACTTGCAGGTAAAGCCCGTGGCCATCCAAGTAATAGCCAGGCGGCTTATCTTTGGCTCTTACAGCGGGGTCGGTCAGCATTTTTTGTTTGGTCACACTACAATCTTACCCCCATTTTATTTTTCACTCAAATGCACTCTTTGTGTCGAAATAAGATTTCGGAAAGGCGTAAGAATGGCGCAGATACTTGGCTTCTGAGCCGCTATGGTAGTTCTTGAGGTTCTCTGCCGATTTTTCGATACGGTCACCCTCTCCGCCAGTATGCACAAAGGTTTGTTGCTATGAAAATAGCAGCAAACCTTTTTTGCTTTTAGGTCGTGTGTAGGGCCGCGGCTCGTCAGGGACATCGGCTTTGAGTGATGGTCAGGCGTCGGTGTGCCCTTGGCGCCGTAGGACGACATGCGTGGCCTTCTCCGATGCTACGAATTCAACGCATTCGTATCCCAGAGCCCGCAAGTCAACCCCGTCGAACAGCGATTCTCCCCGGCCGAGCAGGACCGGCGCGATTGCAAGGTGTAGTTCATCAATGAGGCTCTCTCGAAGATACTGCTGGATGGTGTGGGGCCCACCGCCGATCCGCACGTCCATTCCGGAAGCGGCTTTGCGTGCACGGTCGAGCGCTTCGCGAATGCCTCCTGTGATGAAGTGGAACGTTGTGCCGCCTTCCATCTCGATGGGTGGACGTGCATGATGGGTCAAGACGAAGACGGGAACGTGATATGGCGGATCGTCTCCCCACCAGCCTTTCCAGTTCATGTCCGACCAGGGCCCACGATGGGGGCTGAACATGTTCCTCCCAAGAATCCAGGCCCCCACATTCTGAAAGCCACGGGCGGCAAAATCATCGTCAACCCCGGTCGTGCCGCTGTCCTTGCCGAACAAGGCACGCTGGAACGTGCGTGTTGGAAGCAACCACTGGTGCAAATCCGTCCCGCCAACACCGAGCGGATGGTTGATGTCTTGATTCGGACCTGCTCCGTATCCATCGAGCGAGATGGTGAAGCCCTCAACGCGAACTCGTGTCATCGTTTGCCTCCAATTAGACGCCTAACAGGCGATCCACAGACGCCGGCGTCCGGGCATGCTTTTGACTAGGGACAGGGTTTTTCGCACGCAAACTTTTGTCTTCACGGCGAATCCTTTGCGAACTTTCTCGATGAGCCTGATACCCACCAAGGCAGTGATCCGCACCAATGTCCGGTTTGGAGAGGGCCAGAAACAACGTTCAATGGCCGCCACTGATGGCCGATGGTACCCATTCGTGAGAGTGCAGTGAACGTTGGCAGTCATCCGGAAACTGTCCGCCTTCCCGCCGCGCCGAAAATCAGCCCCTCGCCGGATGCATGAGATCGGGGCAATAGCCAAAAGCTGGCGGTGGCAACCCGGCTGTATCTATCCGAAAGGCATCTTTCAGGGGCAACGGCAGATTCACACGCCCGGCCAGGAGCGGGCTCGCGCAAAGAGAAGCAGCCGTTCAACCTTGGAGTGAAGGGCGGGGCTGTCAGCAGTCGCCCCTTGAAAGACTGGTTAGGCGGTGGATCTAGATGGAGCGCTGGTTGATGATCAGTAGTTCGGCCCCGCCATCTGCGAAGTTGGCGAGGTCTGCGGCAGTTCGCTGGCCCTCTTCAGAAGCAAGTGCCTCCTCAAGCGCATTCATCGACTCAAATGTGAGCGTCACCACCAGGTGGTAGGAAGAGTCGCCCTGTGGCGTTGCTACAGGCCCTTCACTGACTTCATAGCCGGTGATGCCGGGGACTGTCTTGGCGATAGGGACATGGGTGTTGAAATAGTAGTCGTTGAACGCTACCGGATTATTGGGCTTGCGGTAGAGGACGATAAGCTTGGCCATGGCGCTCTCCTGTGATCGCTTTGAAACTTCAGCTGCTGCCTCACGTTGGAGCGGAGCGGCGGAGGACGGCAAGGCGCAGTGCCGGTGGATGTTTTCTCGTGCGAAGGGTTAGGCGGCACGCTCGGCTCTCGCTCACCGTGGCCTTTACGGCTTGCAGCGCTTCCCCTCGTATTCGTACCGGTTCAACGTGTACGACTGGCCATTCCAGCGCAGGACTGGAAAGCAGAAGCCGGGACCACCGACCTGAAGGTCAGGCCAGCCCTTGGCCCGTGTCTTGAGGAACAAGGGAATCCCCGTACCGCCGGAAACAAGTTTCCAGGAGCCATTCGACTGCTTGCTGACGAGGCTATAGCCCTCGCCGGTCATGCCGTGGCACTTGGTTCCACCTTCGCTGACGATCGCGTCGGGCAACCCGTCGCCGTTGATGTCCCGGACCTCGGAGACCGTGCCTTCGGCGCATGCCATCCATTTCGTGCCCTTGAGCTTGTATCCAGCGGCCTTGAATGCGGCGGCCGTATCGGTGGGCGAGAGCGTCATTTCTTGTGCTGAAGGTGGCCAGCTTGCGCCGCCAAGCAGGACAGCAGTGATCAGGGTGGTGTAACGCATGTTTGACTCCCGCGGCGCCCGACAATCAGTACCTGAGTGCACGATTGGACGCTTGGGGAAAATGCAACTCGAACTCATTGCTGACAGCGGCCATTGTGGCGTCCGACGGTAGCTTACGCCCCAATGCTTCCGGAGCGGATGCTCGCATTGAAGGCAGGGACTAACGCGGTCTGTAGCCGCAAAGGCAGCGCTACCGCGAGAGCTATTTCGAGATGTACCCGGGCGTCTGGCGCCAAGGCGACTGGATACGCTTTACCCGCCATGGCAGCTCGGTGATTTACGGTCGCTCCGACAGCACGATTAACCGCTTGGGCATCCGCATCGGCACCGCCGAGATCTACCGCGTGGTCGAAGAACTGCCCGAGGTGTGCGACAGCCTGGTCATTGATCTGGAGTTCCTCGGGCGACCTTCCTTCCTGCCCTTGTTCGTGGTGGTGCAGCCGGGGAGGAGCTTGGACCAGGCCCTGGTGGAGCGCATCCAGCAGCAAATCCGCACCAAGGCCTCGGGCCGACATGTGCCCGACGCGGTGGTCCAGGTGAGCGAAATTCCGCGAACCCTCACGGGCAAGAAGATGGAGGTTCCGGTGCGAAACTTGCTGCAGGGGGCCGAGGCGGCCCAGGTTGCCAGTCCCGATGCCATGCAAAATCCCTCCAGCCTGGACTTTTTCGTCGACTACGCCAAGGCGCTGGACCTCGGCCGCCCCGCCTGATGCGAACGGCGCTCTTTTGGCAACCATTCGCGAGGGCCGCCCTTGAAAGCAGCATTCATCACTGGCCACGGTGGCAATGAGGGGGTGGAAGTGCGCGAATGCGAGCGTCCCAGCCGCCGGTCGGGCGAAGTCTTGGTGCGGGTGGAGGCAGCGACCCTCAACCAGGGCGACTTGTACATGCGCAACAGCGGTGCCGGCATCACCCACCAATTGACCCAGATCATGGGCTTGGACGCCGCTGGCGTCGTTGAGGGGGTGGACGATGCCGAGACCCTGTTGAGCGCAGGACAGCAGGTCGTCATCCATCCGGGGATCGCCTGCGGCCGCTGTGAGTTCTGCCAGCGCGGTGAAGGCGTTCTTTGCACGAAGATGCAATTGCTCGGAGAGCACCGCCACGGTACCTTCGCGCAGTGGATCAGCATGCCGGCCCAGAACGTGTTCCCCATGCCGCAGGGCCTCACCTTCGCTCAGGCTGCCGCCCTGGGAGTCAACCACCTGACGGCCTGGCGCATGCTGTTCACCAAGGCCCAGGTGCGGCCCTGGGAGACGGTGCTGGTGTTCGGCATTGGCGGTGGTGTCTCGCTGGCCGCCATGCAACTGGCCAAAGCCATAGGGGCCAAGGTGATCCAGACCAGTTGATCGTAGGGGGGATTCAACCGGTCGTCGTCTTCTCTCCAGGGTTACGAGCTTGGTCAGCCACTTGGGGCCACTCGCCGGCGTGAAGCCCCGCTGCTCTCCAAGACTCAGCTGTCCCCCGCGTCCTTCGGCACTGCGGACTGCTGGCCTTGGGGCGGCAACGGCGGGGTGAGCACCGATGCGGTGTCGGTCTGGCTGGAGATGGTGAGGAACGCGAGGTGGGCCTCGTACCGCTCGAGCACGTCGTCAATCACCTGCTGCTTGGTGAGGCCCATCAGGTCATAGCCGCCCGAACCGGTTTGCGTGAATACCTCAAGCCGGTAGTAGACGTCGGTCTCACGCGACATCCGGCCGCTGAACATCGGCACCGGCGCCTCGACGATGGCGACGTGGTAGTGGAAGTCGCGGAACGCGTCCATCGACACCCGCAGCAGCGGTTCCTCGATGCCGCTCGCGTTGGTTATGGCACCCCGCTCGACCTCGTAACCCTGCTTGCGGAACTCGGCGGCGACGTCGTCGAGCGCCGGCCGCACTGTGCGGTCGAGGAACTGGGTGACCTCTCGGCGTGACGGGAATGCACGCAGCTGTTCAAGCCGCTGCTTCCACGACCGCTCCGGCACATGGCCGCCGCTCGGGGCCATGGACGGCCTTCGCAGCACCTGACCCTCGCGCTCGGCGCGCTCCATCCGCAGCACCTTGTAGAAGGACGCCATCACCAGGTAGGCAATGATCGTCACCGGTAACGCGAAGATGAGCGTCGCGTACTCCATCGTCGTCACGCCCCCCGAGAACAGCATCGCCACGGTGAGCACGGCGGTGAGCACCGCCCAGAAGATGCGCAGCCACTTCGGCCCGTCGTGCGACGGGTCCGGGATCGAGGCCGAGAAGTTCGACATCACCATCGCGCCCGAGTTCGCGCTCGTGAGGTAGAACAGCAAGCCCGAGAGCGTCGCCAGACCGATCAGGAACATCGCGCCCGGGAACATCTGCAGGAGGGCGTACCAGCCGCGCTCCGGGCTTTGGACCGCGAGTTCGGCAAACGCCGTGTTGCCCTGCAGCACCTGGTACAGGGCCGAGTTGCCGAACAGCGAGACGATGATGAAGTCGCACAGCACCGGTGCGGTGACCGCCGCGATCACGAACTCGCGCAGCGTTCGCCCGCGCGAGATGCGGGCCAGAAAGACACCGACGAACGGTCCCCAGGCGAGCCAGAACGCCCAGAAGAACAGGGTCCAGCTGCCCATCCACTCGCTGCCACCGGGCTGGTAGACGAAGGTCTGCAGCGTCCGTTCGGGGAACGTGACCAGGAAGCGGCCGATGTTCTCGACCAGCGCGTTCAAGAGGAACGCCGTTTGCCCGGTGACGAGGATGTAGACCATCATCGCCACGGCGCTCCAGAGGTTCAGCTCGGAGATCCAGCGGATGCCGCGGTCGACGCCGGACGTGGTGGCCGCGATGGTCAGGACCACCGCGCCGATGACCAGCGCGATCTGCAGCGCCAGGCCTTGCTCCAGGCCGAAGATTAGCGAGAAGCCGACGCCCAGCAGGACGACGCCGATGCCCATCGACGTGGCGACGCCGAACACGGTGCCGACCAGCGCGATGATGCTGATGCCGTCGCCCAGCGGGCCGCGCACGCGCTTGCCGAGCAGTGGGTAGAGCGCCGCGCGGATCGACAGCGGCATGCCCCAGCGGTAGGCGAAGTACCCCATCGCCATGCCGAGCAGCGCATACATCGCCCAACCAGCGATGCCGTAGTGGAACATCGTCCAGACGACCGCGTCCTGCATCGCCGCGGACGTGCCGCCCACGCCGGAGGGCGGGTGGAGGTACTGCACAACGGGGCCGGCGACCGAGAAGAAAAGCATGTCGATCCCGACACCCGCCGCGAACAGCATCGCGACCCAGGTCACGAGCCCGTACTGCGGCCGCGAGTGGTCGGGGCCGATCCGCACGTCTCCTTCCTTGGAGAACGCCACCCAGAGCACGAAACCGATCACCAGCGTCATCGTGAGCACGTAGTACCAACCGAGGTTCGTCGCGATCCAGTCGACGGCGGTCTTCATCGACGTGCGCGCGTCGGCAGGCAAGAGGATGGCCCAGATCGAGAAGGCAAGGATCACGGCCGACGAAATCACCAGGACGCGCCAGTTGATGTGGGCCGTGCGGTCCTTGATCAGTTCCTGGGGCCCCTTGCTGAGGTCGCTGCGCGACACCGGCGCGTCGTCGTCGTCGGGGCGCCCATGCCGGCGTTGCGTGCCGCCGAATCGGCTGCGCTCCAGCGGAGCAAGCGATTTCGCCGCCTGCGTGTTCGGCGCTTGCGCGCGCGGCTGAGCGGCTTCGGAGCGCTCGTCGCTGGATGGCTCAATGGGCATGGGTTGGCTCCTTCCGAGGGGCGGCGCGGCGCCCGGACCTGGGGCCCTCCGGCCGGTCTTCGCGCACCAGGCGCATGCCGACCAGGGTGTAGCGCGTTTGCGGACTGTTCCAGTTGCGGTAGGTGCAGCGCGCGTAGAACGCCCAGGTGTGCCACGAGCCACCGCGGCGCACGCGCACGCTGCCTTCGGCGGGGCCTTGCGGGTCGTTGCGGGGGGAGTGGGCGTAATAGGTTTCGCCATGCCAGTCCGCGACCCATTCCCAGGCATTGCCCAGCATGTCGTGCAGCCCAAAGGCGTTGGGCGCGAAGCTTCCCACGGGCGCGGTGAACGCGTGGCCGTCGCTGCCCTGCAGCGCGTGTGCTTGCCAGCGCGGCCAGTAGCGCGCGGCCTCCTGGTCGAAGGTGTTGGCATGGCGCACCAGGTCTTGCGGTTCGTCGCCGTGCGGGTAGCGGGTGCGCGTGCCGGCGCGGCACGCGTATTCCCATTCGGCTTCGGTCGGCAGGCGGTAGCGGTGCCCCTCGGTGCGGCTGAGCCAGGCCGCCAGGGCCTGCGCGTCGTTCCAAGTGACGTTGACCACAGGGTGGTCGTCGCCCTGCGCAAAGCCGGGGTTGCGCCAGGAATAGCGTGGGTCGCGCCCCTCGAACGCGTCGCCGCGCGCGCTGGTGGCGGGATCGTAGCCGGGGTTGTAGCCGTAGCCACCAGTGCCATCGGCCTCGGATTCGGGCCGGTAGCCCGAGGCTTCGATGAAGCGGCGGAACTGTCCCACTGTCACCTCGTGCTGGCCCAGGTAGAAGGCGCGGCGGATGCGCACGGTGTGCACCGGCGCTTCGTCGCCCAGCAGCCCGAAGCGTTCGGACTCCAGGTCCGGGTAGTCGCGCGCCAGGGTTGCGGGCGCTTCTTGGCTGCCCATGGCGAACTGCCCGGCCGGAATGCGCACAAAGGCCATGCCCAGCGTGTTGCGCCACACCGCCACGCCCGCCGGCTGCGGCGCGGGCGCCGCGGGGCCTTGCGCGGCCCCTGAGGTGGCAAGCAGCGCCAGGGCACAGGCAACAAGGAGGGGCGCAGGGTGGGGCATCGCGGTGTTTCCCGAAGCGGCCACGGCGGCCTGGAACGGTGCAGTGTATGCGGGGCGTTCCGCCTGGGATCTGCAATCTTGGTGTTTTAGGCCTCTAGCCCTTATGCAGAAAGCGCTGGCAGCTACCAAAAAAAGAGCGCTTCAACAGAAGCGCTCTCGGCTGCGTGTCGCGTACCTGTCTCAGCTGGCTGCGGCGTCCGCCAGCGCCTGCAGTGCGGCGGTCAGGTCGCTGTCGGCCACGCCGTCCACCGGCGCCAGGTGCGCTGCCAGCTCGGCCAGCGCGGGGGCGCCGCGCTGCTGCAGTTGGGCAATGGCCTGGCCCGCGTCGCGCGGCGCGGCAAAACCCGTGCTTTGCAGCAGCAGGCGGCCGTCCGCCGCGACGAGCTTGAAATAGAACCGACCGTCGGCCTCGCGGTACTGCTTGAAGCTGGGCAGCGCCGCCTTGGCCGCCTTCGGCTGGGCCTGCGGCGCCGCGCCCGCCACCAGGCTGCGCAGGCCCACGGCGCTGCGCAGTTCGCGCATGAACGGAGTGGCCAGGGCCCGGGCGCGCTCGGCGCCCGCGAGCAGCGTCTGCTCGATGCGTGCTGGGTTGTGGACCAGCGCTTCGTATTGCTCGCGCATGGGCGCAATGACCTGGTCCACGCGCTCGAACAGCACCTGCTTGGCATCGCCCCAGGCGATGCCGTCGGCAAATTGCTGGCGCAGCGCGGCGGTCTCGGCCTCGGTGGCAAAGGCCTGGTAGATCTGGAACAGGGCCGAACCTTCGGCCTCCTTAGGCTCGCCCGGAGCGCGCGAGTCGGTCAGGATGCCGCCAATGAGCTTGCGCAACTGCTCGCGCGACGAAAACAGCGGGATCGTGTTGTCGTAGCTCTTGCTCATCTTGCGGCCGTCCAGGCCGGGCAGCGTGGCCACATGCTCGTCCACCGCAGCCTCGGGCAGCACGAAGTGCTCGCCATAGAGGTGGTTGAAGCTCGATGCCATGTCGCGCGCCATCTCGATGTGCTGGATCTGGTCGCGCCCCACGGGCACCTTGTGCGACTTGAACATCAGGATGTCGGCGGCCATGAGCACGGGGTACATGAACAGGCCCGCCGTCACGCCGTCGTCGGCATCGCGGCCGGCGGCCAGGTTCTTGTCTTGCGACGCCTTGTAGGCGTGGGCGCGGTTGAGCAGGCCCTTGCCCGCCACGCAGGAGAGCAGCCAGTTGAGCTCGGGGATTTCAGGGATGTCGGACTGGCGGTAGAAGGTGACGCGCTCGGGGTCCAGGCCGGCGGCGAGCCAACTGGCGGCGATTTCCAGCGTTGAGCGCTGGATGCGCAGCGGGTCTTCGCATTTGATCAGCGCGTGGTAGTCCGCCAGAAAGTAAAAGCTCTGCACGCTCGCCGTGCGGCTGGCGGCCACGGAAGGACGGATGGAGCCGACGAAGTTGCCCAGGTGGGGCGTGCCGGTGGTCGTGATGCCGGTGAGAAAGCGCGTGGTACTCATGGAGCGGGGCAATAAAGGTTCAGTCGAAACACGTTCTTAGAGCAGCAGTGCCGTCAAGGGGGTGAGCAAGAGGTTGATGGCGGCGTACCCCACCGACATCAGCGGGCGCAGCCACAGGGTGCCCACCACGCCGGCAATGACCAGCGCCATGACGATGAAAAAGCCCCAGGGCTCGACGCGCGAGACCAGATGGGCCTGCTTCCAGGGCAGCAGGCCGACCAGGATGCGCCCACCGTCCAGCGGCGGCAGCGGAAACAGGTTGAAAGCCCACATGACCAGGTTGACGAGCACGCCGGCGCGCGCCATTTCCATGAAGAAGCGCTCCTGCAGGCCCGAGCCCACGAGCACCACCAGCACGGCGCCCCAGAGCAGGGCCTGGGCGAAGTTGGACGCCGGGCCTGCCAGGGCCACCCACACCATGTCGCGCTTGGGGTTGCGCAGGTTGCCGAAATTCACCGGGACGGGCTTGGCGTAGCCGAACAGGAAGGCGCCCGAGGTGGCGAAGTACAGCAGCAGCGGCATCAGGATGGTGCCGACGGGGTCGATGTGCTTGAGCGGGTTGAGCGTGATGCGCCCCAGCATGGCGGCCGTGTTGTCACCGAAGTGGCGTGCCGCATAGCCATGGGCCGCCTCGTGCACGGTGATGGCAAACAGCACCGGCAGGGCGTAGATCAGAACGGTTTGGATGAGATTGGAGAGGTCCACCGCTGCCATTGTCTCAGACCCGCCGACCGGGTTCGGGCAAGCGGGCCGCAAGGGGCCGTCCACTGCCGCTTTGCCGCCGCGCGTGCCGGTCGGTGCACCCGCGCCTGAGACCCTGCGGACGCTGTCCCGGCGACTCGGACCAATCGTTGGTAGTATTTGTTCTGTTACTAAATGTCGCTCTGTCTGAAATGGCTTGCAACCATGGGGCAGCGCGGCCCTATTATTTCTGGAGACTTTTCTTGGCCTTGAACAACTTGAAAATTGGCACCCGCCTGGTGCTGGTGTTTGGCACCATTGCCCTGCTGGTGGCGTTGCTCGTCGGCGTGGCGGTAGCCGGCATGGGCCAGGCCGCCGACGCACACCGCGCGGCGATGGCCCTGGCCGGCGGTCTGGCCGATGCACAGCGCGCACCGCTGGAGCGCGCCGTGCAGGGCGCGCAGGCGCACCTGGACAGCGTGCACATGTGGCTGTGGATTCTGGGCGGCGCGGTGTTCGCGGTGGCGGCTATGTCCTTTGTGCGCTTGCGCAGCGCCATCGTCCACCCGCTCAACCAGGCCATCCTGATCGCCGAGACGGTGGCTGCAGGCGACCTGAGCCAGGAGTTCAGCACCGAGCTGCAGGGCGACTTCGGCCGCCTGCTGGGCGCGCTGGGCACCATGGAAGACACGCTCACGGACCTCGTGGCGCGCATCAAGCAGTCCACCGACTCCATTGCCGATGCCGCGGGCGAAATCGACTCGGGCAACTCGGACCTGTCGCGCCGCACCGAAGACCAGGTGTCGTCGCTGACCCAGACCGCCGCCAGCATGGCGCAGCTCACCTCCACGGTGCGCGCGAACGCCGAGCGCGCCCAGTCGGCCAGTGGCCTGGCCGTCGATGCCTCGGGCATTGCGCGGCGCGGGGGCGAGGTGGTCAGCGAGGTCGTGCAGACCATGCAGGCCATCAGCGGCAGCTCGCGCAAGATCGTGGACATCATCCAGGTCATCGAGGGCATCGCCTTTCAGACCAACATCCTGGCACTCAATGCGGCCGTCGAGGCCGCGCGCGCAGGCGAGCAGGGCCGCGGCTTTGCCGTCGTGGCGTCGGAAGTGCGCAACCTCGCGCAGCGCAGCGCCGTGGCGGCGCGCGAGATCAAGGACCTGATCGGCCAGTCGGTGCAGCAGGTCGAGAGCGGGGCGGGCCTGGTGGGCCAGGCCGGATCGACCATGGCGGAAATTGTCGGCGCCGTGGGCCAGGTGACCACGCTGCTGGGCGATATCTCGCAGGCGCTGCGCGAACAGAGCGAGGGCATCGAGCATGTCAACCATGCCGTGGCCGACATGGACGGCGCCACCCAGCAAAACGCCGCCCTGGTGCAGCAGGCGGCCAGCGCGGCGTCGGCTCTGTCGGCCCAGGCGCGCGACCTGCAGCTGGCCGTGGGGGCCTTCAAGCTCGAAGACGACGGGGCCCTGGCCCCGATGCAGGGCGGTCTGCTGCGCCTGAGCGCTGCCTGAGCAGATCCGCAGCGCGCCGCGCGGCCTCGGCCCTGGCCTGCGCGGGGCGTCCTCAGAGCCCGAGGGCCTGCAGGCTGCCGCGCCCGGTGCGCAGCACGGTGGGGTCGTCGCCCTTGTCCATGGGCGTGAGATCGATCACGGTGGTGGGCTCGAACGGGCAGGCGCCCGCGTCGATGACGGCGTCGATCAGGCGCTCATAGCGTTCGCGGATCTCGCTGGCGTCATTGAGCGGCTCAATCTCACCCGCGGGGATCAAGGTCGTGGCCAGCAGCGGCCCGCCATGCAGTTCCAGCAGCATCTGCAGCCCCTTGCGGTCGGGCACGCGCAGGCCGATGGTCTTGCGCGACGGGTGGCTCAGGCGGCGCGGCACTTCCTTGGACGCTTCGAGGATGAAGGTGTAGGGGCCTGGCGTGGCGAGCTTGAGCAGGCGGTACTGCCGGTTGTCCACACGCGCATAGCTCGACAGCTCCGACAGGTCGCGGCACAGCAGCGTCAGGTGGTGCTTGTCATCGACCTGGCGGATGCGGCGCAGGCGCTCCACGGCATCCTTGTCGTCGATCTGGCAGACCAGGGCATAGCTCGAATCGGTCGGCACGGCCAGCACGGCGCCTTTTTGCAGCAGGGCGGCGGCCTGCTTGAGCAGGCGTGGCTGCGGGTTGTCGGGGTAAATCTCAAAGAGCTGGGCCATGGCGCAGGGCTTTCAAAGGGCAGGGCGGATGCGGTCGGCGAGCAGTTCCCACACGGGCGTGACGCCACTGGGTAGCGGCGGCAGCGTGCCCAGGTCGGTGTGCGACTCGGTCGGGCTGTGGAAATCGCTGCCGCGTGAAGCGGCCAGGCCAAACTCGCGCGCCATGTCGGCATACACCGCATATTCGGGCACCGAGTGGCTGCCGGTGACGACCTCGACACCCCGGCCGCCGTGCTGCTTGAATTCGGAAAACAGCGCGAACTCTTCGTTGGCGCTGAGCCGGTAGCGCGCCGGGTGCGCAATCACGCCCACGCCGCCGGCTTGCGTGATCCAGCGCACCGCATCGCCGAGTGCGGCCCAGCGGTGCGGCACGAAGCCCGGCTTGCCCTCGGTGAGGTACTTGCGGAACACCTCGGAGGTCTCGCGGCACACCCCGGTCTCGACCAGGAAGCGCGCAAAGTGCGTGCGCGAGATCAGCTCGGGGTTGCTGACGTACTGCAGCGCGCCCTCGTAAGCGCCGGCGATGCCCACCTGGGCCAGGCCTTGTGCCATGTCGTGCGCGCGCTGGCCACGGCCGCCGCGCGTGGCGGCCAGGCCCTGCGCCAGCGCTGCGTCGTCGGGGTCGAACCCCAGCCCCACGATGTGCACCGTGGTGCTGGCAAAGCTGACCGAGATTTCGGTGCCCGTGAGGTAGGCCAGGCCCTGCGCATGCGCTGCCGCAGCAGCGCGGTGCTGGCCGCCGATTTCATCATGGTCGGTCAGCGACCACAACTGCACGCCGTTGTGGCTGGCGCGCGCCGCCAGTTCGTCTGGCGTGAGGGTGCCATCGGAGACGACAGAGTGGCAGTGCAGATCGGCGTTGAGGGGAGAGGTGGGCACGCGGCCATTGTAGGTCTGCGGTCTGGTGTGCTGAGGAGGGAAAAGGCGGACTTGGGTGACTGTGTTTCGTATGCAAGTCGGTACAAATGTAATTAAAAGTAGAATTTGCGGCGTTGCAACATACCTCTGCGCAAATAGGCGGGTGGACCCTTATTTTTCTGGACATGCTGATGAACCTCAACAACGTGCGCATGGGGCGCAAACTCTGGTCGATTCTTCTTGGCTTAACGCTGGCGATGCTGGCGCTGGGCTTGGGCCTAGTGGTGTATCTGGGGCAGATCAAAGACACAGTGGCCGAGAACGTTCAATTCAACGAAGAACGCATCACCTTGGCATTGCGCTGGCAGGGCATGACATCTCTGAACGTCGAGCGCGCCATCATTGCGGCCGTTTCCTCCGATGACACCACGACCGCGCAGTTGCAGCAGCTCGTGAAGGCCGGTATCAATGACATCACCGCGATGCAGGAGAAGGTCACTGCCGCTGCGTTCTCTTCCGCAGACAAGCAGCAACTCGAGCGCATCGCCGCCGAGCGTGCGGCGATGCTCCAGTTCCATGCCCAGGCCCAGGAGGCCCGCAAGGGCGGAGACTTGGAGTCTGCGCGGCGAATTGTCGAAGAAAAGATGCGTCCCGCGGTGAGCAAGTACGTGGCGTCGCAAGAGGCGTTTGTGCAACTGCAGGAGCGCCAGCGAGATGAGGTCAAGCGAGTCGGTGCCGTTCAGTACAGCCGGGCCGAATGGATCGGCGCCGGGCTGGCCGCGGCGCTGATCGCGTTGGCAATGGGTCTCGCCGCAGCCATGGTGCGCTCCATCACCCAGCCCCTGCAGCGCGCCGTGGACCTGGCCGATGCGATTGCCGGCGGCGATCTCACGGCCGATGCGCACGACGACCGCAAGGACGAGCTGGGCCATCTGCTGCGCTCGCTCTCGGCCATGGCGGCGCGGCTGCGCGGCGTGGTCGGCGAAGTGCGTGCCGGGGTCGAGTCGGTGTCGTCCGCATCGACGCAAATTGCCATGGGCAACCAGGACCTGTCGGCGCGCACCGAGCAGACGGCCGCCAACCTCGAAGAAACCGCGGCCAGCATGGAGGAGCTCACCGCCACGGTGACCCAGTCGGCCGACACCGCGCGCCAGGCCAACCAGCTTGCCTCGAATGCGGCGCAGGCGGCCACACGCGGCGGCGAGGTGGTGGGCCAGGTGGTTTCCAGCATGCAGCAAATCACCGACAGCTCGCGCAAGATCTCCGACATCATCGGCGTGATCGATTCGATCGCGTTCCAGACCAACATCCTGGCGCTCAATGCCGCGGTGGAAGCCGCGCGCGCAGGCGAGCAGGGCCGCGGCTTTGCCGTGGTGGCCAGCGAAGTGCGCAACCTCGCGCAGCGCAGCGCCGAGGCGGCCAAGGAGATCAAGACGCTGATCGGCGCTTCGGTCGACAACGTCGAATCGGGTTCGCAGCAGGTTGCGCAGGCCGGCCAGAGCATGACCGAGATCGTGGCCAGCGTGCAGCGCGTGAGCGACCTGATCGGCGAGATCACCGCCTCGTCGACCGAGCAGCGCGACGGCATCGCCCAGGTCAACCAGGCGGTCACCAATCTCGACCAGATGACGCAGCAGAACGCGGCCCTGGTCGAAGAGTCGACGGCCGCCGCCACGGCCATGCGCGACCAGGCCCAGCACCTGGCCAGCGTCGTTGCCGCGTTCAATGTGGGCGCGCAAGCCCCGGTC
>NZ_MWOM01000085.1:12392-14833 GCF_012931925.1 Acidovorax sp. SRB_24 | reverse complement strand
CGCGCTGCTGCGCTGGCGCCGCGCACGCTTGGCGCGGCTGCAGCGCAGGCCGCGCTGAGCGGTCCGCGCGACCGCCGCAGGCACGGCGGAGGCGGGCACGGCGGAGGCGGGCGCGCCGTGCCCCGACCGCGTTATGCGCAAAACTATGGACTTTATGCAGGCGCGCCGCGATAATGCATGCACACGCCCTGTGCCATGGGCTTGCGCTGCAGACCCATGGCACAGGGCGTTGCCACGCGTGCGGCCGGCCCACAAGGCTGCGCACCGCACCTGCTGGCCCGACCTCCCAACGCCGCCTGTGACCGGGCGGCGTTTGTCCTTGTATTGCGGTTTTCCGTCCACGAAAGCAGATCCATGCGCCAAGAAAGCGACTTCATCGGAGTCAAGACCATCCCCCCCGCGGCCTACTGGGGGGTCCACACCGCCCGCGCGGTGGAGAATTTTCCGATCACCGGCCACACAGTGGCCCAGATGCCCGAACTCATTCGCGCCTTTGCCTTTGTCAAGAAAGCCGCAGCCCACGCCAACCTGCAGCTCGGCGCCATCAACGCCACCCAGGCCAGTGCCATCGCCCAGGCCTGCGACGACCTGATTGCCGGCCAGTTGCACGACCAGTTTGTCGTCGACGTCATCCAGGGGGGCGCCGGCACCTCCACGAACATGAATGCCAATGAGGTGATCGCCAACCGTGCCCTCGAGCACCTGGGACTGCCCAAAGGCCGCTACGACGTGCTCCACCCGAACGACCACGTCAACGCCTCGCAAAGCACCAACGATGCCTACCCCACAGCGCTCAAGCTCGCGACCTGGTTCGGCATCCAGGAATTGCTCCAGGCCCTGGCGGGCCTGCGCGGCGCCTTCGAGGGCAAGGCGCGCGAATTCGCCGCCACCCTGAAGATCGGCCGCACGCAGCTGCAAGACGCCGTGCCGATGACGCTGGGCCAGGAATTCGCAGCGTTTGCCAGCATGGTGGCCGACGACGAAAAGCGCCTGCGCGCATCGGCCTATTTGATGACCGAGGTGAACCTCGGCGGCACGGCGATCGGCACCGGCATCAACGCGCCCGTGGGCTACGTGGACGCCGTGATCCCCAAGCTCGCCGAACTCTCGGGCGTGCCCGTCACCGCGGCGGCCGACATGATCGCGGCCACGTCCGACACCGGCGCCTTCGTCGACATCTCGGGCATCCTGAAGCGCATCGCCAGCAAGCTCTCGAAGATCAGCAACGACCTGCGCCTGCTCTCGTCGGGCCCGCAGGCCGGCGTGGGCGACATCCGCCTGCCCGCGCGCCAAGCCGGCTCGTCGATCATGCCGGGCAAGGTCAACCCGGTGATTCCGGAAGTGATGAACCAGGTGTGCTTCGAGGTGATCGGCAACGACGTCGCCATCACCATGGCGTCCGAAGCCGGCCAGCTGCAGCTCAACGCGTTCGAGCCGCTGATGGGCTGGGCGCTGCACAAGAGCCTCACGCACCTGGCGAGCGCCTGCCGCACGCTGCAGGTCAACTGCGTCGAGGGCATCGAGGCCAACCACGCGCTGCTCGACCTGCGCATCGCCGAGTCGATCACGCTGGTGACGGCGCTGAACCCGATCATCGGCTACGAAAAGGCCGCCTCGATCGCCAAGGCCGCCATGGCCAGCGGCAAGACCATCGCAGTCACCGCCGAAGAGCTCGGCATCATGGGCCGGGCCGAGATGCGCCAGCTGCTCGTGGCCGAGAAGCTCACCCAGGCCGGCGCGCTCAGCGCCGCCTGATCGGCCACAGCGTCCGCCCCGGGGCGCTGCCCTGCGTTTCAGTAATGCGGCGGCAGTTCGTCGCGCAGGTTGCGCGGCGCGGCGCTGCCGCCCTCGGGCATCTGGTGGCGCAGGCGCTGCACTTCCTGCAGCAGCGCGTCGATCTGCTGTTGCTGGCGGTAGACCAGCAGGTTCAACTGCTCCAGCAGGTCGTCGCTGTAGCTGGCCTTGATTTCCAGCTCGGTCAGGCGCTGGTCGGTGTCGTGTGTGGGGTCCATCGCGCGATTGGACCGCAACGGGGCGCAGGTTGCGGCGCCGCCCATCAAATACCTGCAAAAAGAGCCGTGAACGCTTGACGGTCAAGCGCTGGCAGCTCTCGATGCATGAGCATGCGCGCGCCGGCGCGGCGCTCACTCCTCCTGCGTGCGGATGGTCTCGCGGGCGTTCTTGTCCTTGGCGCGGCCCAGGTCGGTGTCGAGCGCGCGCACCAGCTTGTCGACCGCGCCCGTGAAGGCGTCGGCCACCTTGTCGGCATCGGCCGTCACGGTGACGGGCTGGCGCCCGGCGGGCCGCGCCTCGATGCGGCAGCGCTTGTCGTTGGCGCCGGTCTTGCCGGCGGCCACGTCGGTCAGAAAGACCTCGGCGCGCGTGACGTGGTCGCGAAAGCGGGTCAGGCGCGCCGTGGTCTCTTCCTGGATCCAGCGGGC
>NZ_MWOM01000085.1:0-12342 GCF_012931925.1 Acidovorax sp. SRB_24 | reverse complement strand
AAATCATGGACCCGCGGTCCATGCCATCATGCCTGCACCGTACCCGCAGCGCTTGACGCGCGTCAAATGCGGCGGCGGTGCCCCGCACGGGTGCGCGTGAATGCGCGCCGCCTTCCTACAGCCGGGGCGCGCCAGCGGTGCTACAAAGGCGCATGCCCGCTTCCCGTCGCCTCAAGATTGGCCTGTCGGCCTGCTTCCAGCACGCCGATCCCTCCCGCTCCCTGTTCACCGGCAAGACGCTGCAGTACGTCGAGCAGTCCGTCGCGCACTGGATCATGTCGGCCGGCGCCCTGGTCGTGATGGTGCCCTGCCCGACGGGCGAGACGGCGCGCGGCGACGTCACGCTGGCGCACTACGCCGACTGGCTCGACGGCGTCGTCATGCACGGCGGCGCCGACGTCTGGCCCGGCAGCTACGGCGAGGCGCCGCTGCGCGCGGCCTGGGAGGGCGACCGCGTGCGCGACCTCTACGACCTGGCCGTGGTCGAGGCCTTTGCCCAGGCCGGCAAGCCGATCTTCGGCATCTGCCGCGGGCTGCAGCTGATCAACGTGGCCTTTGGCGGCTCGCTCTACCAGGACATCGAGACGCAGCGCCCCGGCGCGCTGCAGCACCGCAACGCCAGCACCTACGACCAGAATTTCCACGATGTGGAGTTCGTTCCCGGCTCGCGCCTGGCACAGCTCTACCCGGGGGTGCGGCGCGCACGCGTCAACAGCATCCACCACCAGGGCATCAAGCGGCTGGCGCCGGATTTCGAGATCGAGGCCTTCAGCCACCCCGACGTCGTGCCCGAGGCCATCCGCCGCCGCGCCGCCCCGGGGCGCGGCTACATCGCCGCCACCCAGTGGCACCCCGAGTTCCACCGGCTCGGCGCCGACACGCTCGACGACACTGCGATCCTCAACGACTTCCTGGCCGCCTGCAGCGCCGCCAAGGTGCGCCCGCCTCCGCCCGGCCGGAGTCCGCTGCACATCCGCGACCGCGCCACGCGCCTGCTGCGCCAGGCGCTGCTGCGGCGCCACTGAGCGGCTCGGAGTTTTGTGTCTTTTTGGCCTCCAGCCCTTACTGGAAAAGCGCCAGAAGCTATTGAAACGGGAGCACACGACAGCGGTCGGCCCGGCACCGGGCCGGGCTACGCGCCCGCCAGGGGCTCGGCGTCGCCGAAATGCTGCTGCACCAGCGTGCGCAGCAGCTGGCTGGCGTAGCGGCTGAGCTGCGTGCCGGGGCGCGCCTTTGGCACCGCGAGCACCAGGCGGTTGCGGATCGCCGGCGCCACCATCGCGGCCACGTGCAGCGTCTGCGGGTAGATCCAGGCGCGCGTGGCGCTCAGCGGCAGCACCGTGTCGGCCACGCCGCGCGCCACCAGCGACAGCACGGTCTGCACCGAATCGACCTCGGCCACCATCTTCAGCTGCATGCCGCGCGGGCGCGTGTAGCTCTCGAGCAGCTGGCGCAGCGCGTGCGGGCCGCGCGGCATGACCAGGCTGCGCTGCGCCACCGCGGCCAGGCGCACCTTGGCCGGCAGCGGCTCGGTGCTGATCAGCACCATGGGCTCGCGCACCAGGGTTTCGGTCTGCAGCTGGGGCGAGTGCGGCGGGTCGAACAGCACCGCCAGGTCCACGCGTCCGGCCACCAGCCACTCGCGCAGGCGCAGGCTCAGGTTCTCCTCGACCGTGATCGCGGCGTCGGGGAACTGCTGCAGGAAACCCTGCACCAGGTCGGCCGTGAGCACGTGCGCCACACGCGGCGGCAGGCCGATGGTCAGGCGCCCGCGCGGGCTGCGCTGGCGCTCGGCCATGTCGGCGCGGGCCTGCGCGGTCAGCTCGAAGATGGCGCGCGCGTGGACCAGCAGGGCCTCTCCCGAGTCAGTGGGCATGGCGCCGCGCCCCGTGCGCTCGAGCAGCCGCTGGCCCAGTTCCTCTTCGAGCAGCAGCACCTGGCGGCTCAGCGCGGGCTGCGACAGGTGCAGCGCGGCCGCGGCGCGGCTGAAGCTGCCGGCCTCGGCCACGGCGACGAAATACTGCAAGCGCGTCAGGTCCATCGAAGCTCCAGGAAGGTGCATGGCCATGCATTTTACGGATAGCTGGTATAGACCGACGGCAGAACGCGGAACGCCGATCGCGGCCCACAATCGGCCATCGATTTTCTGCCGCCCGCGATGACACCCGACACCCAGCCCCCCGTTCTGACCTACCTGCCCAAGCCGAGCACACCGGCGCTGGCCTTGCCGGCGGGCGCCTGCGACAGTCACGTGCATGTGTTCGGCCCCGCCGCCGAGTTCCCTTACGCCGCATCGCGCGGCTTCACGCCGGCCGACGCCGGCAAGCAGACGCTGTTCGCGCTGCACCGCCAGATGGGCATTGCGCGCTGCGTGATCGTGCAGTCGGCCGTCCACGGCTTCGACAACCGCGTGGTCGAAGACGCCATCGCCGCCGGTGGCGGCCACTACCTGGGCGTGGCCCTGGTGCCCGCGGCCGTGAGCGACGCCGAGCTGCTGCGCCTGGCCGAGGCCGGGTTTCGCGGCGTCCGCTTCAACTTCATGAAGCACCTGGCCGCGTCGGCCAGCGTGGAAGACATCGTCGCCCTCACGCCGCGCCTGGCCGCCGTGGGCATGCACCTGCAGGTGCACTTCGAGAGCAGCCTGGTGCACAGCCTGGGCCCCGTGCTCCAGCGCAGCGCCGTGCCGGTGGTGATCGACCACATGGGCCGCGTCGACGCCACGCAGGGCGCGGAGCACCCCGACTTCGCGGCGCTCGAGCAGCTGCTGCTCGGCGACGCGCGCTTCTACGTCAAGGTCAGCGGCATCGACCGCATCGACCCGGCCCCGCCCTACGCCCACGGCATCGCGCTGGCGCGCCGCCTCGTCGCGGCCGTCCCCGAGCGCTGCCTGTGGGGCACCGACTGGCCGCACCCCAACCATACCCACGTGCCCGACGACGGCCATCTGGTCGACAGCCTGGCGGCCATCGCGCCCACGCCCGCCGCGCTGCAGGCGCTACTGGTGGACAACCCGCAAAAACTCTACCGCTTCGGCGCCCCGCGCGCCGCCGTTCCCGTCCTTTGATGCACTGCCGAGACCTTGCCATGACCTTCGATGCCTCCACCCCCGTCAACCCCCAGGGCCGCCTGGCCGGCAAATCGGTCTTCGTGACCGGCGCCGGCTCGGTCGGCAGCGGCTGGGGCAATGGCCGCGCCATTGCCGTGCGCTTTGCGCAAGAGGGCGCGCACGTGTTCGGCGTCGACCGCGACGCCGACCGCCTGGCCGAAACCGCCGCGCTGATCGCCCAGGCCGGCGGCCGCTTCGCCGCCGGTGCCTGCGACGTGACGAGCAGCGCGTCCATCGCCGCCGCCATCGCTGCCTGCGTGGCCGAGTTCGGCCGCCTCGACGTGCTGGTGAACAACGTCGGCGGCTCGGCCAAGGGCGGCCCGGTCGAGATGAGCGAAGAGGTGTGGGACGCGCAGATCGACCACAACCTCAAGAGCGTGTTCCTGACCTGCAAGCACGCGCTGCCGCACATGCTGGCGCAGGGCAGCGGCAACGTCATCAACATCTCGTCGACCTCGGGCCTGCGCTGGACCGGCGCGGCGCAGATCGCCTATGCCGCGACCAAGGCCGGCGTGATCCAGTTCTCGCGCGTGCTCGCCGTGCAGTACGCGCAGCAGGGCATCCGCGCCAACACCGTGGTGCCGGGCCAGCTGCACACGCCCATGGTCGAGGTGCGCCTGGCCGGCCAGCGCGCGGGCGGCGACGTCGAGGCGCTGCTGCGCGAGCGCCAGGCCCGCATTCCGCTGCCCTTCATGGGCGACGGGCGCGACACCGCGAACGCCGCGCTGTACCTGGCCTGCGACGAATCGCGCTTTGTCACCGGCACCGAGATCGTGGTCGACGGCGGCATGTCCGTGCGCTGCGGCTGAACGCTTTTTTCTTCCCCTCACCCCCATAGGAGACACCCATGACTTCCATGCACCTTGCGCGCCGCGCCGTGGCCCTGGGCCTGGCGGCCGCCGCGCTGGCCGTGTCGGGCGCCGCCCTCGCCCAGCCCAAGACGACGCGCCTCATCGTCGCGTTTCCGCCCGGCGGCCCGGTGGACTTCGTGGCGCGCACGCTCTCCGAGCAACTGGGCAAGGAGCTGGGCCACACCGTGATCGTCGAGAACAAGGCCGGCGCCAACGGCGCCATCGCGGCCGACTTCGTCTCGCGCGCGGCGCCCGACGCGCAGACCCTGTGGCTCACCAGCGTGGGGGCCGTGGCCATCAACCCGGCCCTGTACCCCAAGCTGTCGTACAAGCCGGCCACCGACCTCACGCCCGTGTCCCTGGTGGTCAACAACGTCGAGGTGCTGGTGGTCAATGCCAAGGCGCCCTACCCCAGCGGCGCCGAGTTCGTCGAGGCCGCCCGCCGCGCCACGGCCCCGCTGACCATGGCCTCGTCGGGCACCGGCAGCGTGCCGCACCTGGCGATGGAGCTGCTCAACGAGCACGCCCAGATCAAGCTCATGCACGTCCCCTACAAAGGCGCGGCACCGGCCATCACCGACGTGATCGCGGGCCACGTCGACGGCTTCTTCGGCGACATCCCGGGCCTCGTCGGCCACATCGCGGCCGGCAAGCTCAAGCCCATCGGCCTGGCCGCCGCCAAGCGCCACCCGCGCTTTCCCGACGTGAAGACCTTTGCCGAGATGGGCATCCCCGGCGTGGACTCGGACAACTGGTACGCGCTGTTTGCCGCCAAGGGCACGCCCGCGGCCGACGCCGAGCGCGTCAGCCAGGCCGTGCGCCGCGCGCTCGCCACGCCCGCCATCAAGGCCAAGCTCGAAGCCTCGGGCGCCGAAGTGGCGGGCTCGACCCCGGCCGAACTCGCCAAGGTGCTGGCCAGCGACAGCGACAAATGGGCCCGCGTCGTGCGCGCCAACAATGTGACCCCCGACTGACCGAGAAACCCCTGATGAGAATCGACCCCATCCTGCCGGGCACGCGCCCGGAACTGGCTGCGCAAGAGGCGCAGATCCTGGCCGAACGCGGCCGCATCTCGGTGCTGTACCAGGCGCTGCTCAACAGCCCGCCGATCGCCCACGGCTGGGAGCAGATGCTCTCGGCCGTGCGCAACCGCAGCAGCCTCGACGCGGGCCTGCGCGAGCTGGTGATCCTGCGCGTGGCGGTGCTCAACCGCGCGCCCTACGAGTTCGATGCGCATGTGCCGCACGCGCTCAAGGCCGGCACGTCGCAGGCGGCCATCGACGCCACGCGCAGCCCCGCGCTGCCGGCCGATGCGCCCTGGACGCCGGCCGAGCGCGTGGCGCTGCAGCTGACCGACGCCATGACGCGCGACATCGACGTGCCCGACGCCCTGTTCGAGCAGGTGCGCGCGCACTTTGATGCGCAGGGCCAAGTGGACCTGTGCGCCACCATCGGCGCCTACAACATGGTGTCGCGTTTTCTCGTCGCCTTGCAGATCGGACATTGATGCAGCCCCACGCCCACCCCACCGACTTTCTGCTGCTGCAGATCGGCTGGCCCGAAACCAGCGCGGCCGATGCCGCCCAGGCCGAACAGGCGACCGGCACCGTCCAGGCGGCGCTGGCGCACAGCCCGCTGGGCCTGCGCGTGCAGCGCAGTGCCTGGTCGCCTGCGCTGCGCAGTGCCTACCTGTACTGCGCGCTGGCGCAGCGCACCGCGCTCGCCGCCGCCGACCTGGCGCCGCTGCAGGCCACGCTCGAAAGCGCCCTGCCCGGTGCGTGCGAGGTCCTGCTGTCGCGGCTGGAGCTGGTGTTCGAGCGCGCCGGCCATTCGAGCGGCGCGGTGCCGACGGCGCACTATGTCGTAGAGATGGACCCCGAGGACGGCTGGATGCCCGAGATTGCGCGCTGGTACGACGGCGAGCACATGCCCGGCCTGGCTGCCGTGCCCGGCTGCATCCACGCGCGGCGCCTGCTCAACCACGATCACGGCCCGCTGTCGCTGGCCTGTTACGACCTGGTCACCGCAGAAGCCCTGGGCTCGCCCGCCTGGCTGGCGGTGCGCGCCACGGCCTGGAGCGACACCACGCGCCCGCATTTCACCAACACCCAACGCACCATGTTCCGGGCCCTGGCAGCGCCCTGAGCCCGCCGGCCGCACCCGCCGCGCCGCACGCGGCAGTGGTGCCGGCGCCGCAAAGAAGGCAAACTCTCCCCGCCCCACCGCCACATCCGGGGCCCAAGGAGACCGCCATGTACCAACGCATCCTGGTGCCGATCGACGGCAGCCCCACCTCCCTGCAGGGCCTGGCAGAGGCCATACGCCTGGCAAGCCTCACGGGCGGCCAGCTGCGCCTGCTGCACATGGTGGACGCACTGTCGCTGACCCTGGGCATGGGCGCCTATGGCGCCTTCAGCGGCGACGTCTATGACGCGCTGCAGAAAGAGGGCCAGAAAATCCTGCAGGACGGCCACCAGCAGGCGCTGGCGGAAGGGATCGCGGCGGACACGGCCATGGAGGAAGGCGTGCGCAGCCGCCTGGCCGACCTGGTGCTGGAGCAGGTGAAAAAGTGGCCGGCAGACCTGGTGGTGCTGGGCACGCACGGGCGGCGCGGCGTGGGCCGCATGCTGCTGGGCAGCGATGCCGAGCAGGTGGTGCGCACCTGCCCCGTGCCGGTGCTGCTGGTGCGCGGCTCGGACGCCGTGGCGCCGGACTGAAGCCCCTCGGCCGCCGCGCCCGCGGCTTCAGTGGTGGTGGCCGTGCTCGCCGTGCACGTGGCGGTGGGTGACCTCTTCGGCCGAGGCGGCGCGCACCGCCACCACCTTGCAGGCAAAGCGCAGCGCCTGCCCGGCCAGCGGGTGGTTGCCGTCCAGGTGCACCTCGGGGCCCTTGATCTTGACGACGTGGAAGACCTGCGGCTGCCCGTCTTCGCCCACGCCCTGCAGCTGGCCGCCGACCTTCACGCCGGGCGGGAACTCGCTCTTGGGGATGGTGCGCGCGAGCGCCTCGTCGCGCGCACCAAAGGCGTCCTCGGCCGAAAGGTCGAGCGTGGTGGCAAAGCCTGCGGCCTGGCCTTCGAGCGCGGCCTCGACCTTGGGGAAGATGTTCTCGTAGCCGCCGTGCAGGTAGGCCAGCTTGCCCGCGTCGAGCGGCTTGCCCTGCGGGCTGGTGACGGTGTAGGCCAGGGTGACGGCGGTGTCTTTGGTGATGTTCATGCAGCGTGATCTCTGTCGGAACCGGGCCCCGCGCGGGCCCGGAAAATGGCAGCCGGTATTGTCGCTCAGGCGCCCGGCACCTCGTCCTCGGTCTGCCCGGGGTAGCGCGCAAAGCGCCGCGGCGCGCTGCCGTGCACCGGGTCGGCCTGCGGCCAGGGCCAGCCGCCGAACTGGGTGCGGCGGTAGTCCTGCAGCGCCTGGGCAATCTCCTGCTGCGTGTTCATGACGAAGGGGCCGTACTGCACCACCGGCTCGCCAATCGGGCGGCCCTGCAGCAGCAGGCATTCCACCGGCGTCCCGCCGGTGTTGACCAGCGGCAGGTCCTGCCCGGCCGCAAGCTCCAGCGCGGCGTGCGCATGCACCGCTTCGCTGCCGATGCGCAGGCCTTCGCCGGCAAAGAAGTACAGCATGCGGCGCGTGCCCTGGCCCTGCGCGGCCGGCAGCGGCCATTGCGCGCCCGGCGCCAGGTGCAGCGTCCAGATCGCCACATCGGAGCCGGGGTGCGCGGCCCACGACTCGGGCGGCGGCGCCAGCGGCGGCGGGGCGCCGGGCAGCGCGCCGGCCACCACCGTGACGGTCGTGGCGCGGCCCTGCGCGTCGTGGTGCACCAAGCGCGGAATGCGCTCGTTCCACAGCATGGTGAAGTGCGGCTCCACCAACTTCTGGCGCGCCGGCAGGTTCAGCCAGACCTGGAACAGCTCCAGCGGATTGGGCGCGGCATCGTTGAGCAGCGGGAACATTTCCGAGTGCTGGATGCCCTTGCCCGCCGTGACCCACTGCACATCGCCGCCGCCAAAGCGCGCGGCCGCGCCGAGCGAGTCGGAGTGGTCGATCAGGCCGCGCCGCACCAACGTGACGGTTTCAAAGCCCCGGTGCGGGTGGCCCGGGAAGCCGGGCACGGTGTCGCCGTGGTACATGCTCCAGCCGTCCTTGCGGCTGAAGTCGCTGCCGATGGCGCGGCCTTCCAGCGCCACCGCCGGCGCCATGGCGCCGTTGCCCGCGGGATAGGCGTCGTCGTGGTGGGCACAAAACAGAAACGGATCGAGCGTGGGCCACAGCGGGCCGAGCGGCTCGGCGTGCAGGATGGGAGAGGTCATGGCAAGGCTCCTGGGAGTGAAATCGCCGCCGCGCAGGTGCGGCGGCCAAGCGGCGGGTACAGCCCCAGATGGGCGCCGGGGGCACAAAAGAAAAGGGCCGGCACTGGAACAGTGTGTTGCAGCCGCGCCTGCGCGGCGCCCCGCTCCGGGCGCCTTGTTTTTATGCCAAAAGCGGCGAAAACGCAGGCCCAGTCAGCGCTGGCAGCTCTCTTTTTTGATAGCGCAGCCGCATGGCCCTGCGCCCCGCCGCGGCCGGCGCGGGGCGCGGCCGTCTCAGTGCGCTGGCAGCGCATCGCGGCCCGTGGCCGGCGCGCGTTGTTGGTAGGCCAGCACGTGGCGGATCTTGCGGGCCAGCGCGTCCTGCGTGTAGGGCTTGCCCAGCAGATCGACGCCCGCGTCGAGCCGCCCGCCGTGCACGATGGCGTCCTGCGCGTAGCCCGAGGTGAACAGCACGGCCAGGTGCGGCAGGCGTTCGCGCGCGCGGCGCGCGAGCTCGGGGCTGCGCAGGCTGCCGGGCATGACGACATCGGTGAACAGCAGGTCGATCGGCACGCCCGAGTCGACGATGGCCAGCGCAGAGGCCGCATCGCGCGCCTGCAGCACCTGGTAGCCCAGCTGCTGCAGCAGCTCGACCACGGTGGCGCGCACGCCCTCGTCGTCCTCGGCCACCAGGATGGTCTCGCTGCCGCCGGTCCCTTCCTGCGCCGGCGCCGCCAGCGCGGGGGCCTCGTCGTCGAGGCTGCGCGGCAGGAACAGCTTGACGGTCGTGCCCTGGCCGAGTTCGCTCAGCACCTTGACATGCCCGCCCGACTGCTTGGCGAAGCCGTAGACCATCGACAGCCCCAGGCCCGTGCCCTTGCCTTCGGACTTGGTCGAGAAGAACGGCTCGAAGGCCTTGAGCAGCACCTCGGGCGCCATGCCGCTGCCGGTGTCGGTGACGGCCAGCAGCACGTACTGCCCCGCCGCCAGGTCGGGATGCTCGTGCACATCGGCCTCGTCGAGCACGGCATTGCTCGCCTCGATGGTCAGCCGCCCGCTGCCGTTCATTGCGTCGCGCGCATTGAAGGCCAGGTTCAAGAGCGCGTTTTCCACCTGCGTCGGGTCGACCAGCGAATTCCACAGCCCCTCGGCCACCACGGTCTCGATCGCGATGTTCTCGCCCAGCGTGCGGCGCAGCAGCTCCTCGAGGCCGGTGACAAAGCGCCCGAGGTTGACGGTCGTGGGCGCGAGCGGCTGGCGGCGCGAGAACGCCAGCAGCTGGTCGGCCAGCTTGGCGGCGCGGCGCACGGCGGCGAGCGCGCTTTTCACATAGCCCTGGGGCTTCTCCTGCCCGGCCACCGCGCGCCCGAGCAGCTGCAGGTTGCCCGAGATCACCTGCAGCAGGTTGTTGAAGTCGTGCGCCACGCCACCCGTGAGCTGGCCGATGCTCTCCATCTTCTGCGCCTGGTGCAGCGCCGCCTCGGTGCGCTTGAGCGCCTGCGCGGCCTCGCGGTCCGCGGTCACGTCGCGCCCGACGGCGTGGACGAAACCCACTTCGGGCACCGCCGTCCACACCAGCAGACGGTAGTTGCCGTCCTGGCACCGGTAGCGGGTTTCAAAGCGGAAGGTGGTGATGCCCTGCGCCAGCTTGGCCATTTCCGCGTGGGTGGCTTGCAGGTCGTCGGGGTGCACGAACTCGAGGAAGTTGCGCCCCACCAGATCGGCCTGCGGCCAGCCCAGCAGCGTCGTCCAGGCCGGGTTGACCGAGACCATGCTGCCCTCCAGGTCGCACACCAGCATGACGTCGGTCGAGAGGCGCCACATGCGGTCGCGGTCGGCGGTGCGCGCGGCAATCTGCTGCTCGAGGTGGTCGTTGAGGTGCGCCAGCGCCCGGGTGGTGCGCTTTTGCTCGTCGATGTCGGTGTTGGTGCCCACCCAGCGCGTGATGCGCCCCGCGGCATCCCGGATGGCCTGCGCGCGCGCGATGTGCCAGCGGTAGGCGCCATCGGCGCGGCGCAGGCGGAACTCGACCTCGTAGGGCGTGCCGGCACGCACCGCGCCGCTCCAGTGGCGCAGCGCCGCGGGCAGGTCGTCGGAGTGCACCAGGGTCTTCCAACCGCCCCCCTGCAGCGCGGGCAAGGGCAGGCCGCTGTACTGCGTGACGATGCCGTTGAACCAGTCGAGCGCGCCATCGGGCCCGGCGGCCCAGACGTGGTTGGGCATGGCCTGGGCAAATTCGCGCAGTTGCCGCTCGTTGGCACGCACCGCGGCCTCGGCCTGCACGCGCGCGGTCACGTCGGCGCCTTCGACAAAGATGCCGATCACCTGGTCGTTCTCGCCGCGCACCGGCTGGTAGACGAGGTCGACATAGCGCTGCTCGGGCGCGGCGTTCGGGATGCGCTGCAGCAGCGCTGGCATGGACTGCGCAAAAAAGGCCTCGCCGCTGGCAAAGACCTGGTCGAGCCGCTCGAAAAACCCCTGGCCTTCGACGTCGGGCACCGCCGTGCGCACCGGTTTGCCCATCACATCGCGGTGGCCGATGAGCTGCATGAAAGCCGGGTTGGCCATGTCAAACACATGCTCGGGCCCGTGCAGCATGGCCATGAAGCCCGGGGCCTGGGCAAACATGCGGTGCAGGCGTTCGCGCTCGCTGCTCACGCGGCGCTGGGCGCGCACTTTGGCGGTGGTCTCGATGACGATGGCCAGCACGCCGGCGGGGACGCCCCGGGCGTCCAGAATGGGCGAGTAGTCAAGGTCGGTCCATAGCTGCTCGCTCTGGCCGGTGCGGTGCAGCCAGAACTCCCGGTCCTTGTACGACAGCGTCTCGCCCGCGAGGCATTTCTCCAGCACCTGGTGGTTGAAGTCGCTGACCTCGGGCCAGGCCTGGCGCACTGGCTGGCCCAGGATCGCGGGGTGGCGGTCGCCCGAGAACGCCGCGTAGCCGTCGTTGTAGATCAGCACGCCTGCGGGGCCCCAGAGCATCACCATCGGCACCTTCGAGCGCAGCATCAGCGCGATCGGCGCGGTCATATCCACGGGCCAGTCCTGCAATGGCCCCAGGGCCGTGGCGCTCCAGTCGAACGCCGCCACCAGTGCGGCCATGCGCCCGCCCGCCACGAGAAAAGGCGGCACGGAACCGCTACCGTGGAAATTGCTGGATTTTGTAACGTCGTGCATACGCACCTTTATAGCCCCTGCCCGCCCACCGCGTGCGGCCGGGCGAAGTGGGCGCGTGCCCAACGCATGAATTCGGGGCCGCGCTGCGGGTGCTGCGGGCGCCGCCGCGGGCCTGGTGCGCGGGAGCGGCCTTCAGCGGCCCACCACCGACCAGCCCGCCTGCTGGTTGGTCTTGTCGTTCTCGTACTCCCAGGCCGTGCCGCAGCGGTCGCACACGTAGCGCGTGATGGTGACCTCGCCGTGGTCGCGTTCTTCCTTGCGGTTGCCGCGCTGCACCAGCTCGGCATGGCCGGGCGCACGGCGCCAGTTGCGCTGGATGCCGGCGCACGCGTCGCACAGCTCCATCTTCTTGAGTTCGCTCTGTCGAGCCAGGTCCTTGGTCATGGTGGGATGTGGAGGGTGAGGGATGGAAGGGTGCGCGCCCGGCGCTGCCAGGCGTGGCGCGGGGGGCTACTGTAACGAAGCCGGCGGCCCCGCGCCGGTCTCAGGGCCAACCTCGGCTGCCGGCCCGCTCAGGGCTGCTTGCTGACCAGCTCGACCACCAGGCCGCGCTCCGTCACCGTCATGCGCCCGGGCTGCAGGCCCAGGCTGTCGGCGAGCGCCAGGTCCTTGGGCTGGAACTGGTGCAGCACCACCTCGCGCAGCGCCTGCTGTGCCAGCTGCGGCGCCAGGCCGCTGAGCAGCTGCGCGGCCTGCGCGGGCAGGCCGTCGAACTGCAGCGCATGCACCTGCAGCTCGTAGGCGCGCACCGTGTGGTCGCTTGGCTCGTAGCGCAGCGCAAAGTCCAGGTCCAGCGTGCCGTCGTAGGTGCGGCGCAGCGCCGCGCCCTGGGCCTGCAGCGCGACCACGGCGTTGATGCGGTTGCGCTCGGGCCGCAGCGCCAGGCGCGGCGCCTGCAGGTTCAGCTCGACCAGGCC
>NZ_MWOM01000001.1:133763-146425 GCF_012931925.1 Acidovorax sp. SRB_24 | reverse complement strand
TGCCAGGAACCTTAAAAATATACAGCCGATAAGCGTGGGCGTTTGAAGGCGATTGCCAAGTTCTTTGGAACTCAAGTCGCAAGACTTTAAACGCTCATGAGAGTAAAGAAGTGAAGTTCACTTCAATTCTTGATTTTTTGAGTGGCCCCGCAAGGGGCAAAAAACACAAGATCGAACTGTAGAGTTTGATCCTGGCTCAGATTGAACGCTGGCGGCATGCCTTACACATGCAAGTCGAACGGTAACAGGTCTTCGGATGCTGACGAGTGGCGAACGGGTGAGTAATACATCGGAACGTGCCCGATCGTGGGGGATAACGCAGCGAAAGCTGTGCTAATACCGCATACGATCTACGGATGAAAGCAGGGGACCCGCAAGGGCCTTGCGCGGACGGAGCGGCCGATGGCAGATTAGGTAGTTGGTGGGATAAAAGCTTACCAAGCCGACGATCTGTAGCTGGTCTGAGAGGACGACCAGCCACACTGGGACTGAGACACGGCCCAGACTCCTACGGGAGGCAGCAGTGGGGAATTTTGGACAATGGGCGAAAGCCTGATCCAGCCATGCCGCGTGCAGGATGAAGGCCTTCGGGTTGTAAACTGCTTTTGTACGGAACGAAAAGGTCTTCTCTAATAAAGAGGGCCCATGACGGTACCGTAAGAATAAGCACCGGCTAACTACGTGCCAGCAGCCGCGGTAATACGTAGGGTGCAAGCGTTAATCGGAATTACTGGGCGTAAAGCGTGCGCAGGCGGTTATGTAAGACAGATGTGAAATCCCCGGGCTCAACCTGGGAACTGCATTAGTGACTGCATAGCTGGAGTGCGGCAGAGGGGGATGGAATTCCGCGTGTAGCAGTGAAATGCGTAGATATGCGGAGGAACACCGATGGCGAAGGCAATCCCCTGGGCCTGCACTGACGCTCATGCACGAAAGCGTGGGGAGCAAACAGGATTAGATACCCTGGTAGTCCACGCCCTAAACGATGTCAACTGGTTGTTGGGAATTCACTTTCTCAGTAACGAAGCTAACGCGTGAAGTTGACCGCCTGGGGAGTACGGCCGCAAGGTTAAAACTCAAAGGAATTGACGGGGACCCGCACAAGCGGTGGATGATGTGGTTTAATTCGATGCAACGCGAAAAACCTTACCCACCTTTGACATGTATGGAAGATCGCAGAGACGCGATTGTGCTCGAAAGAGAGCCATAACACAGGTGCTGCATGGCTGTCGTCAGCTCGTGTCGTGAGATGTTGGGTTAAGTCCCGCAACGAGCGCAACCCTTGCCATTAGTTGCTACATTCAGTTGGGCACTCTAATGGGACTGCCGGTGACAAACCGGAGGAAGGTGGGGATGACGTCAAGTCCTCATGGCCCTTATAGGTGGGGCTACACACGTCATACAATGGCTGGTACAAAGGGTTGCCAACCCGCGAGGGGGAGCTAATCCCATAAAGCCAGTCGTAGTCCGGATCGCAGTCTGCAACTCGACTGCGTGAAGTCGGAATCGCTAGTAATCGTGGATCAGAATGTCACGGTGAATACGTTCCCGGGTCTTGTACACACCGCCCGTCACACCATGGGAGCGGGTTCTGCCAGAAGTAGTTAGCCTAACCGCAAGGAGGGCGATTACCACGGCAGGGTTCGTGACTGGGGTGAAGTCGTAACAAGGTAGCCGTATCGGAAGGTGCGGCTGGATCACCTCCTTTCTGGAAAACTGCAATTCAATTTGAACGCCCACACTTATCGGTTGTTGGAAGAAGTCGCTGCAAAGCGGCGGGTGCGATAAGTGCCTGTCGACGGCAGTGGCCGGCTTGGGTCTGTAGCTCAGTTGGTTAGAGCACCGTCTTGATAAGGCGGGGGTCGGTGGTTCGAGACCACCCAGACCCACCAAGTGCTGCAGTCCAGGGGCGACACGACAATGCGATTCCTGGGGGATTAGCTCAGCTGGGAGAGCACCTGCTTTGCAAGCAGGGGGTCGTCGGTTCGATCCCGTCATCCTCCACCAACCAACACGATGCGCCCGCAAGGGCGGTGAATCAACACCAAAGCAGCTTTGCAAAAGGCTGCTTTGATGTTGATCGATATCAATCGATCAATCGGCTGTTCTTTAAAAATTCATAGAGTCGAATCAGCGTTGCTGATGGAAACTGCACATTCGTAAAGGTTTAGTGCAGACCGTGCCATCAGCAACAAGAATTTTTGATTGCGTCAAAACGAATATTCAAACTAGCTTTGAAATTCAAAAGTAATACGATGAAGGCTCGAAAGAGCCGTAGTTGATTACGGCATAACGCGCCGGGTGAAAGACCTGGCAAGTCCTTGAAAGAAAATGGAGATGTTTCGTTAAGAGACGTCAAAGTTATAGGGTCAAGTGACTAAGAGCATGTGGTGGATGCCTTGGCGATGATAGGCGACGAAAGACGTGATAGCCTGCGATAAGCTTCGGGGAGCTGGCAAATAAGCTTTGATCCGGAGATTTCTGAATGGGGAAACCCACCCTTCGGGGTATCGCAACCTGAATACATAGGGTTGCGAGGCGAACCGGGTGAACTGAAACATCTCAGTAGCTCGAGGAAAAGACATCAACCGAGATTCCGAAAGTAGTGGCGAGCGAAATCGGACAAGCCTTGCAGTGATAGCACGACGGTTAGCAAAACGGGATGGAAAGCCCGGCCATAGCAGGTGATAGCCCTGTATGCGAAAACCGACGTGTGGTACTAGGCTGCAGACAAGTAGGGCGGGACACGAGAAATCCTGTCTGAATATGGGGGGACCATCCTCCAAGGCTAAATACTCATCATCGACCGATAGTGAACCAGTACCGTGAGGGAAAGGCGAAAAGAACCCCGGGAGGGGAGTGAAATAGATCCTGAAACCGCATGCTTACAAAAAGTAGGAGCCTCGCAAGGGGTGACTGCGTACCTTTTGTATAATGGGTCAGCGACTTACATTCAGTGGCAAGGTTAACCGAATAGGGAAGCCGTAGAGAAATCGAGTCCGAATAGGGCGAACATAGTCGCTGGGTGTAGACCCGAAACCAAGTGATCTATCCATGGCCAGGATGAAGGTGCCGTAACAGGTACTGGAGGTCCGAACCCACTAGTGTTGCAAAACTAGGGGATGAGCTGTGGATAGGGGCGAAAGGCTAAACAAACTTGGAAATAGCTGGTTCTCTCCGAAAACTATTTAGGTAGTGCCTCAAGTATTACCGTCGGGGGTAGAGCACTGTTTAGGCTAGGGGGTCATGGCGACTTACCAAACCTATGCAAACTCCGAATACCGACGAGTACAGCTTGGGAGACAGAGCACCGGGTGCTAACGTCCGGACTCAAGAGGGAAACAACCCAGACCGCCAGCTAAGGTCCCTAAAATTGGCTAAGTGGGAAACGAAGTGGGAAGGCTAAAACAGTCAGGATGTTGGCTTAGAAGCAGCCATCATTTAAAGAAAGCGTAATAGCTCACTGATCGAGTCGTCCTGCGCGGAAGATGTAACGGGGCTAAGCCAGTTACCGAAGCTGCGGATGTGCAATTTATTGCACGTGGTAGGAGAGCGTTCTGTAGGCCTGTGAAGGTGTCTGGTAATGGATGCTGGAGGTATCAGAAGTGCGAATGCTGACATGAGTAGCGTTAAAGGGGGTGAAAAGCCCCCTCGCCGTAAGCGCAAGGTTTTCTACGCAACGTTCATCGGCGTAGAGTGAGTCGGCCCCTAAGGCGAGGCAGAGATGCGTAGCTGATGGGAAACAGGTCAATATTCCTGTACCGATCAATAGTGCGATGTGGGGACGGAGAAGGTTAGCTCAGCCAACTGTTGGATATGTTGGTTCAAGCCTGTAGTCGTGCCCGGTAGGCAAATCCGCCGGGCTAAGATGAGGGGTGATAACGAGTCTGCTTGCAGACGAAGTGAGTGATACCCTGCTTCCAGGAAAAGCCACTAAGCTTCAGCTATTGACGACCGTACCGCAAACCGACACTGGTGCGCGAGATGAGTATTCTAAGGCGCTTGAGAGAACTCTGGAGAAGGAACTCGGCAAATTGATACCGTAACTTCGGGAGAAGGTATGCCCCAAGTAGGTGAACTTGAACAAAGGGAGCCCAAAGGGGTTGCAAAAAATCGGTGGCTGCGACTGTTTAATAAAAACACAGCACTCTGCAAACACGAAAGTGGACGTATAGGGTGTGACGCCTGCCCGGTGCTGGAAGATTAAATGATGGGGTGCAAGCTCTTGATTGAAGTCCCAGTAAACGGCGGCCGTAACTATAACGGTCCTAAGGTAGCGAAATTCCTTGTCGGGTAAGTTCCGACCTGCACGAATGGCGTAACGATGGCCACACTGTCTCCTCCAGAGACTCAGCGAAGTTGAAATGTTTGTGATGATGCAATCTCCCCGCGGAAAGACGGAAAGACCCCATGAACCTTTACTGTAGCTTTGTATTGGACTTTGAACAGATCTGTGTAGGATAGGTGGGAGGCTTTGAAGTGTGGTCGCTAGATCACATGGAGCCAACGTTGAAATACCACCCTGGTGTGTTTGAGGTTCTAACCCAGGTCCCTTATCGGGATCGGGGACAGTGCATGGTAGGCAGTTTGACTGGGGCGGTCTCCTCCCAAAGCGTAACGGAGGAGTTCGAAGGTACGCTAGTTACGGTCGGACATCGTGACGATAGTGCAATGGCATAAGCGTGCTTAACTGCGAGACTGACAAGTCGAGCAGATGCGAAAGCAGGACATAGTGATCCGGTGGTTCTGTATGGAAGGGCCATCGCTCAACGGATAAAAGGTACTCTGGGGATAACAGGCTGATACCGCCCAAGAGTTCATATCGACGGCGGTGTTTGGCACCTCGATGTCGGCTCATCTCATCCTGGGGCTGTAGCCGGTCCCAAGGGTATGGCTGTTCGCCATTTAAAGAGGTACGTGAGCTGGGTTTAAAACGTCGTGAGACAGTTTGGTCCCTATCTTCCGTGGGCGCTGCAGATTTGAGGAAGCCTGCTCCTAGTACGAGAGGACCGGAGTGGACACACCTCTGGTGTATCGGTTGTCACGCCAGTGGCATTGCCGAGTAGCTAAGTGTGGAAGAGATAACCGCTGAAAGCATCTAAGCGGGAAACTCGTTTCAAGATGAGATCTGCCGGGGGCTTGACCCCCCTAAAGAGTCGTTCAAGACCAGGACGTTGATAGGCTGGGTGTGGAAGTGCAGCAATGCATTAAGCTAACCAGTACTAATTGCTCGTGCGGCTTGACCCTATAACTTTGATCAAATCGATCAAGGTCGTTATGCCAAGTTGACGCAGTCAAATAAAACAAGCTGATTCCAAACTCTATGAATTCGCCCGGTTGATCCAAAGATCAGCCAGGCACCCAGTTATGCCTGATGACCATAGCAAGTCGGTCCCACTCCTTCCCATCCCGAACAGGACAGTGAAACGACTTCGCGCCGATGATAGTGCGGGTTCCCGTGTGAAAGTAGGTCATCGTCAGGCTCTTACAGCCCAGTCGCGCCCCCCTCAGCAATGAGGGGGGCGTTTCTGCGTTTTGTGCTGACTCTTTTCATTCGGACTGGCTATGCAACTGCAGGATATTCTCTATTCCCAGGGGTTTGGGACCCGCCGTGTGTGTGCGGGTCTTGTACAGCAGGGGTGGGTGGAAGTGTATGGACAGCCTTCAGGGCAGGCGCCTGCCCTGTGTACCGATGCTGCGGCCGAGTTCCCCGTGGAAGGCTTGCGGCTTCGCGTACAAGGCGTGGATTGGGACTATCACGCCAAAGCCTATGTGTTGCTGCACAAGCCAGCTGGAACCGAGTGCTCGCAAAAACCCTCCACCTATCCCAGCATTTACACGCTGCTGCCATCGCCCTTGCGTTTGCGGCCCAGCAAGAGTGCGGTACAGGGCGTGCAGGCGGTCGGGCGCCTCGACCAGGATACGACGGGCTTGTTGCTGCTCAGCGACGATGGCCAGTTCATCCATCGCATGAGTTCCCCGAAGAAGCATGTGCCCAAAGTTTATCAGATCACCACCAAGCACCCTGTTGGGCCGGAGCAGATAGATCGTCTTCTGGCCGGCGTGGTCTTGGACGATGACCCTAAGCCCGTTTGCGCGGCAGCATGTGCCTTGGTCGGTGAGCATCGGCTCGACCTGACACTGACGGCGGGTAAATACCACCAGGTCAAGCGCATGATGGCTGCTGTCGGCAACCGTGTGGAAGCGCTGCATCGTTCGCGCATCGGCGCGCTGGAGCTTCCTGCGAATTTGGAGCCGGGCCAGTGGCGCTGGCTTGACCAGGAAGATTTGCAGAAGCTGCAGGCCGTTGCATAACGACGACGCCAGAATCCCATTCTATGCGCGCCGCACCGGAGGCGCGCAGCTACACTCCCTGCTGCTTTGAAAGCTTCTGTGAAGATATTTATGCGCGCATTTCGCCGAATCGCTGCGGTGCTACTGATGGGGTCGGCCGGACTGGCTTTTGCGGCCCCACCGCCCCTTTTCGTGCTCAATTCCCTGGATGCGAGCGTCAGCGTGATCGACCCGCAGACATGGCAGGAGACATCGCGCATTCCGACCGGCAAGGAGCCGCACCACCTCTACCTCACGCCCGACGAGAAGTCGCTCATCATCGCCAATGCGCTGGGGGATTCGCTGACTTTCATCGACCCGCGCACTGCGCAGGTTCAGCGCACGGTGCGTGGCATTGTCGACCCATACCACTTGCGGTTCACACCCGACATGAAGTGGCTCATTACTGCAGGCAACCGGCTCGACCATGTGGATTTCTACCGCTGGGATGGCAAAGAACTGAGCCTGGTGCAGCGCGTGTCCACCGGACGAACCCCAAGCCATTTGTGGATTGATGCTACCAGCCGGCGGGTCTACGCTTCGATGCAGGACAGCGACGAACTGGTGGTGATCGACATCGCCAGCCAAACCATTTTGTCGCGCACCCGCACGGGCCCGATGCCGGCCGATGTGTACGGCAGCCCGGACGGTCGGCAGCTCTTCGTTGGTCTCACGGGCGGCGATGGCGTGGAGGTTTTTGATATTTCAGGGCGCGAACCGCGCAGCCTCAGGGTCATCAAGACCGGCAACGGCGCGCATGCTTTCCGTGCGGCCGGAGACCAGCGCCATCTGTACGTGAGCAACCGCGTGGCCAACACCATCAGCAAGATCAACATGCTGAACGGCGAGGTGGTGGCCAGCTACCCGGCGCCTGGCGGTCCCGACTGCATGGATGTTTCGGCCGACGGCCGCTGGATTTACGTCAGCTCCCGCTGGGCGCGCAAGCTGACGGTCATCGACACCGAGGCGCGCCAGGTGGTGCGCCAGGTCAAGGTCGGGAAGTCTCCCCATGGTGTCTGGACACTTGCGCACGCGCCACGCTGAGCGGACCCGGCAGCGGCGGAGCTGCATTGTTGCTTCATTATTGATAGCTGCAGGCGCTTGCCCCATGGGCGTTATGGGCCAAATTGACTGCAAAAAGCCGCTGTACCTCACCTTTGACACCGGACATATGGAGGTGGCGCCGCTGGTGGCCGAGGTGCTGCAGCGCCAGCATGTGCGCGTGACTTTTTTTGTCGCAAACGAGCCCAGCAAGCAAGGCGACGGCAGCCTGGGAGAGCACTGGGCACCTTGGTGGCGAGCCCGCGCAGCAGAGGGCCACGCGTTTGCCTCCCACACCTGGAACCATACTTATTGGCGGGCGGACGCCGGCACGGATGCTGCGCCGGCGTTTCGGGTGCGCCCATCGGCCGGGAGCCGCGCCGGACAGGAGTTCACCGTGACCGCGGCGCAGTACTGCGACGACATTGCACAGGCAGCGCGCCGCCTGCAGGCGGTGACCGGTCAACCGGCCCTGCCGCTGTTCCGCGCGCCCGGTGGAAAGACGTCGGCGCGCTTGTTGGCGGCAGCGCGCTCGTGCGGTTATGCCCATGTGGGCTGGTCTGCGGACGGTTTCCTGGGGGACGAACTGCCCAGCGAGCGCTACAGCAACCAGATGCTGCTGCAGCAGGCACTCAAGAACATCCGCAGTGGCGATATCTTGCTGGCCCATCTGGGCATCTGGTCGCGCAAAGATCCATGGGCGCCGGCCGTGTTGGAGCCGCTCATCGTGGGGCTGAAGGAGCGGGGTTTTTGTTTCCGCACCTTGCGCGAGCACCCGGACTACCCCATCTGGACGGCACCGAAGCCCTGACGACACGGCACTCAAACCAAGGACAAGACAGCCATGGAATGGTGGACGACCTCATTTGATACCGTGCAGCAATGGCTGTTTGAAGCCGTGGTGCAGCCGCTGATGTTCGCTGCCGGCCTGGCCAGCTTCCTGGAGGATGGATACCGCGCCACGGGGTGGCTGCTGGTCGGTATTCTGCAGTTGCTCGTGATCGTTGGCCTGTTTGCCCCGCTGCAACGCTGGCGACCCGTGGAGCCACTGACCGACCGTGCCGCGGTGCGCACCGACATTGTCTACACGTTGCTGCACCGGCTGGGATTGTTCCGGCTGGGCCTGTTCTTTGCGATCGATCCCTTGTGGGACAGCCTGTTCGGTCGCTTGCGCGTGGGGGGGCTGCACACGTTCCAGCTCGACAGCGTCTGGCCCGGTGTGACCGATGGTTCCTGGGTCAGTCTGCTGCTGTACTTGGTGGCCTTCGATTTGCTCGACTATTGGATCCACCGCGGGCAGCACCGCTTTGAATGGTGGTGGCGCCTGCACGCACTGCACCATTCGCAGCGCCAGATGACGATGTGGAGCGACAACCGCAACCACCTGCTCGACGACGTGCTGCGCGACAGCCTCATCGTCGTGGTGGCGCAGCTCATCGGCGTGGCGCCCGGGCAATTCGTGGCCATTGTGGCTGTCACCCAGTTGAGCGAGAGCTTCCAGCATGCCAACCTGCGGCTGTGGTTTGGCAGCGTGGGCGAGCGCCTGTGGATCAGTCCGCGCTTTCACCGCATGCACCATGCCATCGCCCAGGCGCAGAGCCACCGCAGCGCACGCGGGAGCAATTTTGGCGTGCTCCTGCCATGGTGGGACATGCTGTTCGGTACGGCCAATTTTGAGCGGCTCTTTGGGCCCACCGGCCTGCGCGACCAGGTCGAGCCTGGCCCGGACGGCCGCGTGCGCGACTATGGCCAGGGGTTCTGGGCGCAGCAGTGGCGCGGCCTGCTCCGGTTGGCGGGGCGCGCATAGCGTCGGTGCGCAGCACCTGCGGCACAGGTATGCTTGGGCGCTTTCAGGTGGCGCGAAGCCGATTTCCATCCATGGCCCTGTTGCTCGACTCCTTTTGGCGCGCGGTGGCGTATTGCATGCACCCGCGTGTGATCGCGCTGTCGCTGCTGCCGCTGCTGCTCATGGGCGCGCTGGCGCTGGGGCTGGGGTATTTCTACTGGGATCCCGCAGTGCAGGGCGTGCGCGCGCTGCTGGAGGCGCCCGGCTGGCTGGGCACCATCTGGGGCTGGCTGCAGCGCTGGGGCCTGGACAACGCCACGGCGTTCGTGGCGCCGCTGATCGTGGTCGCCGCCGTCACCCCGGTGATCGTGGTGGTCTCCGTGCTCGCCGTGGCCCTGCTCATGGCCCCTGCGCTGGTGGCCTTGGTCGCGCAGCGGCGCTTTGCCGGGCTGGAGCGCAAGAAAGGAGGCTCGCTGCTGGCGAGCCTGGGATGGTCGCTTGGCGCCACGCTGCTGGCCTTGGTGGCCCTTGCCGTATCCCTGCCGCTGTGGCTGGTTCCTCCGCTGGTGCTGGTGTTGCCGCCGTTGATCTGGGGCTGGTTGACCTACCGGGTCATGGCGTTTGACGCGTTGGCCGAGCATGCGAGCAAAGCCGAGCGCAAGGAGCTTTTCCAGCGCCACCGTGTGCCCTTGCTGGCCATGGGCGTGCTCTGCGGTTACCTCGGCGCGACTCCAGCCGTCGTCTGGGCCTCGGGTGTGGTGTTTGCGGCCGCCTTTTTTATCCTGATACCCCTGGCGATCTGGATTTATACGCTGGTGTTTGCGTTTTCGTCGCTGTGGTTCGCGCACTTCGGCCTTGCAGCGCTGGAGCAACTGCGTGCGCAGTCGCTGCCCGTACCCCCTGGCGCGCCGCAAATCTCCTCCGCTGGGCTGCCGTTGCCCGGCGCGGGAAGCTCGGCACCCATCCCTCCTTTGGCTTCACCGGAATCCCCTGCACCATGACCTCTGCATTTGGCCTCATCGTCGTGGGCGACGAGATCCTGTCGGGCAAGCGGGCGGACAAGCATTTGCCCAAGGTCATCGAGCTGCTGGCCGCGCGCGGCTTGGCACTGGCGTATGCCGACTATGTCGGAGACGACCCTGCCCGCATCACGGTCACCCTGGAGCGGGCCTTCGCTTCCAGCGATGTGGTCTTCAGCACCGGGGGCATAGGCGCAACGCCGGACGACCATACGCGCCAGTGCGCTGCCCGCGCGCTCGGGGTAGAGCTGGCGCTGCACCCGCAGGCCGAGGCGCTGATCCGCGAGCGCATGCAGGACGTGGCGCGCGAGCAGGGCCACCCGTACGATCCAGACAGCGCGGACAATGTCCACCGGCTCAACATGGGCGTGTTTCCTGCGGGGGCGCGCGTCATTCCCAACCCCTACAACAAGATTCCGGGCTTCAGCTGCAGCGGACCCAGTGGCGCCAGCGTGCATTTTGTGCCCGGGTTTCCTGTGATGGCGTGGCCGATGATCGAATGGGTGTTGGACCAGCATTGCGCCCACCTGTTCCACCGTGCGCCGCAGGTGGAGCACTCGGTGCTGGTGTTCGGCGCCATGGAAGCGGCCCTCACGCCCTTGATGGAACGCATCGAACGCGACCACGCACCAGTGCGTGTCTTCAGCCTGCCGAGCGTCGATCACCCTGTGCACGGCCGCCACATCGAGCTGGGCGTCAAGGGGCCTGCAGAGCTGGTTCCCGAGGCATGGACCGACTTGCGGGCAAGTCTGCACCAAATCGGTGCAAACTGTGGCCCCGAATTGGTGCGCAAACTGTGAAGTTCTGCCGGGCCTCCGTTGCGCACCACAGTGGTGCGGCAAGTGAGGCTGGAAAGACGCGCTGACAATCACGTCCGTGTGGCGCAGAGCTGGCATGCACTTTGCGTATTGTCGATATACCCCTAAACAACCAACGTTTTTTCCAGGAGAACCCGATGGCCCAGACCGTTGCAGACGTCATGAAGATGGTGAAGGAGAACGAAGTCAAGTTCGTCGATTTCCGTTTCACCGACACCCTTGGCAAACAGCACCACACTACGGTGCCGGTGTCGCATTTCGACGAAGACAAGTTCTCGTCCGGCCATGCGTTTGATGGCTCGTCGATTGCCGGCTGGAAGGGTATCGAAGCATCGGACATGCAGCTCATTCCCGACCCGAACACGGCCAATATCGACCCGTTCTATGAAGAGCCCACGCTGATCCTGAGCTGCGACGTCATTGAGCCCAGCGACGGCAAGGCCTACGACCGCGATCCGCGCTCCATCGCCAAGCGCGCTGAAGCCTACCTCAAGGCCTCGGGCCTGGGCGACACCGCCTACTTTGGACCGGAGCCCGAATTCTTCATCTTCGACGGCGTGCGCTGGAGCAACGAGCCCGGCAAGGTGATGTACGAGATCGAAGAATACGAGGCCCCCTGGAACTCGGGCCGCGACCTCGAAGGCGGCAACCGCGGCCACCGCCCCACCGTCAAGGGTGGCTACTTCCCCGTGCCACCGGTCGACAGCACGCACAACCTGCGTGCCGAAATGGCGTTGGTCCTCGAATCCCTGGGGATCCCAGTCGAGGTGTTCCACCATGAAGTGGCGGGCGCCGGCCAGAACGAAATCGGCACGCGCTTTAGCACCCTGGTGCAGCGCGCCGACTGGACCATGTTGCAGAAATACGTGATCCACAACGTGGCCAACACCTATGGCAAGACCGCCACCTTCATGCCCAAGCCCTATGCGGGCGACAACGGTTCGGGCATGCACGTGCACCAGTCGGTCTGGAAGGATGGCAAGAACCTGTTCGCGGGTGACGGCTATGCCGGTCTGTCGGATTATGCGCTGTACTACATCGGCGGCATCATCAAGCACGCGCGCGCACTCAACGCCATCACCAACCCCGGCACCAACAGCTACAAGCGCCTGGTGCCGCATTTCGAGGCCCCGGTGAAACTGGCCTACTCAGCCAAGAACCGCTCGGCGTCGATCCGCATTCCCTATGTGTCGAACCCCAAGGGCCGCCGCGTGGAGGCACGTTTCCCCGATCCGCTGATGAACCCCTATCTGGGTTTTGCCGCGCTGCTGATGGCTGGCCTCGACGGTGTGGAAAACAAGATCCATCCGGGCGAAGCCGCCACCAAGGACCTCTACCACCTGCCGCCCGAAGAAGACAAGCTGGTGCCCACCGTCTGCCACAGCCTCGACCAGGCACTCGACGCCCTCGACGCAGACCGCGCCTTCCTGACCAAGGGAGGTGTGTTCTCCGAGAACATGATCGATGCCTACATCGAGCTGAAGATGGGTGAGGTGTCGCGCTTCCGCCAGGCGGTGCACCCGGTCGAGTACGACATGTACTACTCGCTCTGAGCGATGGGCCCCCAGAGGCCCCCGGACTGAGCCAAGGCGGTGCTTGCACCGCCTTTTTCTATGGTGCTGGCCTCGGGAACCCGTGCGGCGCCGCCACCTCCCTCTGGCTCAG